>DOZU01000251.1 GCA_003517845.1 Clostridiales bacterium
TCCGGCTGTTCCTTGACGCAAGGACGGTCGGCCAGCAAATCGAAGTCCGCTACCGCCGTGGTACCGCCGAGCGGATGGTTCGCATCACCCTCGAGGAAATGCCGGAGGCGCCGGGATAGCCGGCGAACGCGGCTTCGGCTTCCTCCTTGCCGCCCTGGCCACAGTGTGCTTCGCGACGGCGGCTCCGCTGGTGCGCCTCGCCCCCGAGTTGACTTCCGCCCAGATCGCCTTCGGCCGCATGCTGGGCGGGGCGCTGTTGGTGGCGCTCTGGGCCAAGGCCCACGGTCAGCCCCTGGCGATTCGTTCCGGCCGGCTGATGGCCTACGGGCTGGTTGCCGCCGCCCATTTCCTCCTGTACATAGCCGCGCTCCGATTGACCAGTATAGCCCACGTCCTGGTGCTCGTTAACCTCTCACCGGTGTTCGTGGCCGTCCTCTCCCGGCCGGTGCTGGGGGAGACGCTGCCGCGCTCTCGTTACCTGGGAATCATCCTGGCGCTCGCGGGCGTGGCGGCAATGGTCGGTTTCGAGCCGATGCCGTCGCTTAGCAGGTTGGCCGGAGATGCGTTGGCGCTGCTGTCCGGGCTCGCCTATGCCGGCTACTCCCTGGCAGGCCGGCGGGAGAGGCAGCACTATCCCCTCTATACCTACGCAGCCGGCGTATACTTTGCGGCCGCCCTTGCCTTGGCCCCCGTCGCCCTACACTCGCCCCCCGGTATCCGGGAAATGGCCGTCTCGGCCTGGCCCCTGTTCCTGCTGGCGCTGATCCCTACCGCCATCGGCCATACCCTCTACAATGCCGCGTTGCGGCGAATCCCCGCCGTTTCGGCCAACCTGGTGGCGACCCAGGAAGTGAGTCTCGGCGTGTTGTTCGGCATGATGTGGCTCGCCGAGATCCCCCCGCCGGCGGCGATTCTGGGCGGACTGATGTCCCTCGCCGGGGTCGCGCTCGTCCTACGGCGCGGGCAGTAAGTGGGGCCATGGACACCGGGCCGGCTCGGTCCCCGCCACGAAAACCTCTTCCCCGCCATCCGGGCAGAGGGCTTCCGCCAGGCGGCCGGTGCTCGCGCACACCCGGGCTCGCACCACCCCTGGCGGGGTGACAAAGTCGGCGATTCCCCGTACTTCCGATGCCTGACGCAAGACCTCCGCCCAGATGGGACCGGCGAGACTGGCCCCGCCTCCCGGCAAGGGTGCGGGTCGGTCCCGACCCACCCACACCACCGCGACCAGGTCGCCCGTATAACCCGCCATCCACGCATCGCGGCGCCCGGAGGTCGTGCCGGTCTTGCCGGCAGCGGGCAGGCCGAGCATGGCTCCGATTCGGGAGCCCGTGCCTCCCGGCATCAGTACCGAACGCATCAGATCGGTCACCACATAGGCCACTTCTTCGCGGAGTACGGTTCGCTCGGGAGGTCGATGGACGTGGAGCGGGCGTCCGCGCCGATCTTCAACGCTCAGTAAGCCCACCGGCGGCCGGAGCACTCCCCCCGCGGCGAGCGTGGCGTAGGCCGATGCCAGCTCAAGCGGACTCACCTCCGATGTGCCGAGGGGAATGGACGGGACTGGCCGGACCCGGCTCTCAATACCCAGTCGGCGAGCGTAAGCTGCCACCAGTGCCGGTCCCAACCGCTCTGCCCAGCGTACCGCGACCACGTTGCATGAGGTGCTCAGCGCCTCTCGAACCGTCAAATCTCTTCCGTGGAAGGGCTCTGGCCCGTAATCCTCCGGCGTATAGGGGGGATTCCCCGGATCGCGGATAGCTATTGGCTCGCACCGGACCTGATAGGTGGCAGGGAACCCAAGATCAATTACCGCCGCGTACAGGAGCGGCTTGAAGGCCGATCCCGGGGGCCGTCGCATTCCGTGGCTGCCGCCATCAGGAGCCACGGCTCGGTTGAGCTGGGTCTGACCGTAATCACGGCCGCCGACCATGGCCAGGACATGACCGTTATCCGGGTCCAGCACCACCAGCGCTACCTGCGGCTGGTGTACGCCCTGACCGTCGAGGGTGCCTGCTGGAGCAAGCCCCCTGACCGCCGACTCAGCCGCGGCCTGAATTCGGAGATCCAGGGTCGTGTGGATCCGATATCCGCCCACCGCCAACTCCGGGGCCAGGTCAGGCCGCTCGTCCAGAAGCTGGTCTATAACCCAGTCGGCGAAATAGGGGGCGCGGCGCCGGACTTGGGGCCGTCCGGCCAGTGAAAGAGGTTCCCTTAGCGCCCGCATGGCCTCTTCCCGGGAGATCGTCCCTACTTCCGCCATTGCTTCCAGCACGGTGCGCCGCCGGTCCAGCGCCCGGTCCTGGTTGCGGTACGGCGAGTACAGGTTGGGGCCCCGGGCAAGGCCGACAATGAGCGCCGCCTCGGCCAGGGTCAACTTGGCCGCCCCCTTGCCGAAATAGGTTCGGGCGGCGACCTCCACGCCGTACGCGCCGTGGCCGAGATACACTTGGTTGAGCCAGGCCTCCAAGATCTCATCCTTGGTCAGGGCCAGCTCCAGGCGGAACGTCCAGAGCAACTCCCGGACTTTGCGGATGAAAGTGCGGTCAGGCTCGAGGAACAGGGTGCGGGCAAGTTGCTGGGTGATGGTGCTACCGCCTTCAACGACCCGGCCGGCGCGCAGATTCCGGTACAGAGCGCGCACGATCCCGAACGGATTCACACCCGGATGCCGGTAGAAGTGGCGATCCTCAACCGCCAGCGCTGCGGCGGGCAGGTGGGCAGGGAGGGAGGCCAGGGGTACTTCCACCCGGTTTTCCTCGAAGAGACTGGCCACGAGTTCGCCTCGCGCATCGAAGACCCGCGTGACTTCGCGGCGGGGCAGTTCCGGCAAGGGGAGCGCCCACGCGAGCGCAACTCCGGCTCCCAGGGCCAACAGGCTGAGGACCACCAGCCCGGTCGACACGGAACCGAGGTGCCCCTCAGATCTCGTGGCACCGCCCTCCTCCTGATCTAGCATCCCCCGCCGCACCCTTCCACTCTCTCTATACCGGCTATGCAGGACGGGGAGCGCTGTCAGCGGGCGGAAAGGCAGGGGTGGCCGTCGATCACGAAACGCCAAGGCAGGTCACGATCCGGCCCTGCATAGCCAAGGTTGATACGCGGCGTCGTCCGGACGCGGGTGTCGGGCACCGCCTGTCCGTCATCCGTGAGGTACAACTCATCGCCCTCCAGGTCAGCACCGGACAGGCTGCCGTCAATGCCCAGGGCCAGGCATAGCTTGCCCGGGCCGTTCCCCAGCGCCCTGACGGGAACGGCCCGGCTGCGACGCCGAGCCATCAGTTCCTGCCCGAGGACGGGCTCAATGGAACGAACCAGTACGGCCTCCGGCCGGCCGGCCTCGGCGGTGACGGCGTTGAAGCAGTAGTGAATGCCATATACAAGGTAGACATAAGCCATGCCCGGAGGGCCGAACATCACTTCGGTCCGCCCGGTTCGGCGTCCACCGTAGGAGTGGGCGCCGCGATCTCCCGGTCCGATATAGGCTTCCGTTTCGACTATCCGGCCGGCGGCGATGCCTTCAGGCGATCGGTGTACGAGCAGCTTCCCGAGCATGGCCCGAGCGACGGCCAGCGTATCCCCGGCGTAGAACTCCCGAGGCAACCGATGGCCGCCGGTGACGAACCCGGTCAATGGGTCCACGGGCACTACCGGGTCGGGCCCGCTAGTCACCTTCCCAGCGGACCTGGTTCGTCCCGCCGGGGGTGCGCCGGCCGCGCCACCCGCACGCGCGCCGGGCGCAGCAGCTCGCCGCACCAGCAGTAGCCTCGCCGCAACTCCTCCCGAACGACCTCCTGGCCGGCGCTCGGGTCTTCCTCCACCAGCAGGGCCTCGTGAACCGTCGGATCGAAGGGAAGTCCTTGAGCGGCGATGACACTCACTCCCTCTTTGTCCAGCAGGGCGGCGAGCTGCCGCTGGATGACTTCGAGACCAAGACGCAGCCCGGCTCCGTCGGTCGGAGAGCGGGCGGCAAGCTCCAGGCCGTCGGCCAGGTCGAGAATGCCCCGCAGCAATTCCCCCTTGCCACGACGAATATGCGCCGCCAGATCGCGATCCATCCGGCGCCGATAGTTCTCATGGTCGGCCACGGCCCGGAGGAAGCGATCCTCGCTTTCCCGCGCTTCCCGCCGCGCTGCCTCCAGCTCGGCCAGGAGCGATTCCGCCCCGGGGGAGGGAGTGGCGCCAGCGCCGGTCAGCGTCGCCGAATCAGGCGTCTGTCCGCGATCTTGCTCGATCATGGCTGCCCTCCTCTCACTTCTTCTCGCCCTCGCCACCCTCGGTCTGGAAATCGGCGTCGATGACTTGACCTTCAGGAGACGCCGCCGCTTCCGTTCCGGGCGGCGCTTGCTGGGAAGCCTCGTCTGCCTGGCGGTACAAGATTTCGGCCAGCTTGTACACGGCCTTCTGCAGGTCCTCTACCGATGTTCGGATGGCGGCCGTATCCTCGGCGTTCATGGCCTCCCGCAGCCGGGTGATCGCCTGCTCCGCGGCGTGCCGATCCTCCGCCCCCACCTTGTCGCCGAGTTCCTTCAACTGCTTCTCTGTCTGGTAGATCAGGCCGTCCGCCTGATTGCGGATATCCACGAGGTCGCGGCGCTTGCGATCCTCCTCCGCATGCTGCTGGGCTCGGCGGACCATCTCCTCGACCTCCCGCTTGTCGAGGGTGGTGGAGGCGGTGATGGTTATCTTCTGCTCCCTCCCCGTGCCGAGGTCCTTGGCGGAAACATTGAGGATGCCGTTAGCGTCGAGGTCAAACCCCACTTCGATCTGGGGTATGCCCCGGGGGGCAGGCGGTATCCCGACCAGATGGAAGCGGCCCAAGGTGCGGTTGTCCGCCGCAAACTCTCGTTCCCCTTGGAGCACGTGAATCTCCACTGTCGTCTGCCCGTCGGCGGCGGTGGTGAACGTCTGTTGTTTGCGCGTGGGGATGGTCGTGTTGCGGTCGACCAGGCGGGTCATGACCCCGCCCAGCGTCTCGATGCCGAGGGACAGAGGTGTCACGTCGACCAGGACCAGGCCCTTGACCTCCCCCGCCAGGACGCCGGCTTGGATAGCCGCGCCGACGGCCACCACCTCGTCGGGGTTGACCCCGCGATGGGGTTCCTTGCCCGTGAGCTTCTGGACCAACTCCTGAATGACCGGCATGCGGGTGGCTCCGCCCACCAGCACCACCGTATCGAGTTGCTCCGGGCGGATCTTGGCGTCATTGAGGGCTTGGCGGAAGGGGCCGATGCACCGTTCCGTCAAGTCGGCGGTGAGCTGTTCGAAGCGAGCGCGAGTCAGCCGAGTTTCGAGATGGCTGGGACCCTCATGCGTTGCGGTTATGAACGGCAAGCTGATGGTGGTCTCGGGGACGGTCGATAGTTCCTGCTTGGCCTTCTCCGCTGCCTCGCGGAGGCGTTGCAGCGCCTGGCGGTCTTTCCTCAGGTCCACCCCTTGTCCCCGGAGGAATTCATCCGCCAGGTAGTTGACGACCTTCTCATCATAGTCGTCTCCCCCGAGGTGCGTGTCGCCAGCCGTCGACTTGACCTCATATACGTCGTCGCTCACCTCAAGCACCGAAACGTCGAACGTCCCCCCTCCCAGGTCCCAGACAAGGATAGTCTGGGTAGTCTTCTTATCCAGCCCGTAGGCCAGCGCCGCCGCGGTCGGCTCATTGATGATCCGAAGCACCTCAAGGCCGGCAATGCGTCCCGCATCCTTGGTGGCTTGGCGCTGCGAATCGTTGAAGTAGGCCGGCACGGTGATGACGGCCCGGGTGACCTTCTCGCCCAGGTAACGCTCGGCGTCCTCCTTGAGCTTGGTGAGCACCATCGCCGAGATTTCTTCCGGGGTGAATTCCTTGCCGGCGGCCGGGAGATCCACCCGCACGCTGTCGTTCGTGCCGGCTTTCACCCGGTAAGAAACCTGCTTGCGCTCATCTTCGACCTCGCTGTACCGCCTGCCCATGAAACGTTTTATGGAATAGACAGTGTTCTCCGGGTTGAGGATAGCCTGGCGGCGGGCCAGCTGCCCGACGAGCCGCTCCCCCGCCCGGCTAAACCCCACCACCGAAGGCGTCAACCGGCCGCCCTCCGCATTGACGATGACGGAAGGCTTGCCCGCTTCCATTACGGCAACTACCGAGTTGGTCGTGCCGAGGTCGATGCCGACAACTTTCTCCATGCCCTATCCCTCCATCCAAAAGGTCCCGCGGTCGCGGATTCAGTATAGGGAGGGAAGGCTAGCCCCGTCAAGATACGCGTTCGCCGGCTATCCCGGCGCCTCCGGCATTTCCTCGAGGGTGACGCGAACCGTCCGCTCGGCGGTACCACGGCGGTAGCGGACTTCGATTTGCTGGCCGACCGTCTTTGCGTCAAGGAACAGCCGGA
>DOZU01000238.1 GCA_003517845.1 Clostridiales bacterium
CTTTCCGCGACCCCCGGGCGGAGCATGGCCGGCAGGCCGAGCCTCCTGCCCGGGCCGCGGCCACCCACCCGTACTCCACCGCCTACTGACCGGAAGCCGGGCTGGCAGGGGTTTTCCTGCCAGCCCTTCTGGCAGCGGCGGCCTCGGCGCCGCTCCGGCCGGGCAGGATCATCCCCTCCCCGGGGCCTTCAGCTTTTCCGCCCGGCCTTGTCCCAAATCTCGGCCAGCAGGTATCCCGAGATCTCCAGATGGAACTCCCCATCGCCGTCAAGCAGCGCCGCCAGGGTCTGTTCGGCCTCTTCCGTCCTGCCCTGGTCTTCAAGCCAGAGCCCGTACCGGTACTGCACCAGGCTCAGCAGCTCCTCGTCCCCGGACAACCTGGAGCGGAGGGCTTCATACTCGGCCTCGGCCTCCCCCGCCTGACCGGCTCGAGCCAGCATGTCGGCCCGGTCACATCGCAGCAGAGCCTCCTCGTCGTCCAGCCCGGCCGCGTCCTCGCCGAGCTCGTCATCTTCCCCGGGAAGTCCGAGCAGCCGGTCGGTCACCTTTACCCCGAGAACCGAGAATTCGGGCCCGTTGTAACAGAAGGAGCGCAGCTCCTCAAGGGCGTTGCGCAGGAGATGCCCATGCCCGGCGGCCAACTCGGCGCACTCCACGTTCTCCCTGAGACACTGCAAGGCCCCTTCCAGGTCCCCGTGCGCCTCGAGGAAGCCGGCGATGGCCGCCCGGTTCTCCATCTGCAGTGCGCGCTCCTGGTCCGGGTCAGCCACCAGCACGTAGTCCCCCCTTCCGAGCAGGAGGGTCCCGGCAGCCGGGTCAATCGTCAACGTATGCACCAGGGACAGGCAGCACTTCTTGAACTTCTTCCCGCTGCCACAGACGCAGGAGGAGTTCCGCCCCGCCCTGGGGATGTTGACCCGGCCGAGCATCCCCAGCCGTCTCCGGAATCCCTCGCTGTCAAAGGGAGTCTCCCGCCTCAGCACGGGGCCCATGTGAACCAGGAGCAACCGGGCAACCGACCCCACGGCGGTATGCCGTCTCAGCCCCATTCCCTGCAGCCGGCTCAACGCTTCCGCGGCCTCGGGAGGCTCGCCCAGGCGGACCTGTCTCTCCGCCACCGCCTCGATGAGGACGTGCAGGATGGGGTCTACACCGCCGATGTCAAGGTGGTCCGGCAAGCCCGGGCGTCCCCAGAGGATCCGGACCTCCGGATGCTCGGCCAGGACAGCCTCGATACGCTCGTCATCCGCACCTTCGGCAAGCCTTCTCCATTCCACGCTACCAGCCCCCGTCCGCGGCGGAGCCCGCCCGTGAACAGAATGAATTCACACCAGTCTTCTTCGGAGCACCCGGGTGTCCTCCCTGCCGGAGCATCCCGCGAGGTGGCCAACGCCCACGAGCAGCGGACGGCCATGCCCACTGCTCCGTGGCCCTGGCCCCCGGGGTCATCGTGGTGGCCGCGGGAGCCCCGGATACGGCCGCGATGTACCGCGAGGCGGGCATCGAGGTCATCGAGGTGGACGTGAGCGAGCTGCAGAAGGGTTGGGCCGCGACCCGCTGCCCGGCGTCGGCTGGGCGGTAAGACTTGCCCCTGGGCCGGGCTCGCCTCCAGCGGACCTGGAGGCTTCCTCCGGAAAGCCCACCCGGGCACCCCCTCGCCCGCGCACCGGCCTGCCATGGCAAGCTCAACGGGTCGACCGCCGCGATGTAGTGCTCGTGGGTGACGACGTAGAGCCGGCCCAACTCGGTGTTCTTGCGGACAATCCATTTCCGTAAGCCGGCGGTACTGCTCGCGGCTCAGATCCAGGGAGGCGGCCCCACGGCCAGTGGGCACGAGCTGGGAGACGTTGAGACAGGTCGCACCTGCCCCCAGGACCACGTCAGCCATGCGGTCCGGGTCGTCGAGGTTGACGGTGAGCGGGGTGACCCCCATGCCGAAGGGCAGGTCGTGGCTTCGCAGGAACCGGGCGGCGTCCATGGCCTGCCTGAAGGCGCCGCTGGTCCCCATGATCCGGTCATGCAGCGCAGCGTGCGACCCGTGCAGGCTGATGTAGAAGAGGATCGCGAAAGGGGTCTCGGAGTACACCTCCACTATGGTCCGTATCAGGTCCCGCTGCCGGCTGAGCAGGAGACCGTTTGTCCCGATGACAACCGGGGGCATGTGGGGGCATAGATGGCGCGGACCAGACCCGGCAGTTCCTTGAGGACCAGCGGGTCGCCTCCTCCAATGCCGAGGGTGAGGGGCCGGGTCCGGACGATGTCCTCCAAGACCCCCTCGACCAGCTCAGGAGACCAGTCCCCCACCGAACCTCCGTCCCTGTCACTCGCGTTGTAGCAGTGAATGCACCTGGCCGGACACCTGTTGGTGATGTCCCAGGTCAGCTGAAGGGGGCTAAACGGTACCTTCACCTGGAACTGCCTCCTTCCCCGGAGCGGATTCCGAGCTCCGCGAGGCCGCCAGCGAGGCCAGGGCGGAGAGCAGAGCCGAGAGCGCGGCGAGATGGTAGAGGCCTCGGAGTCCCCAGCCGTCAGCCACGGCGCCGATGATAGGGTTTGCCACGAGACCGAAGATGGCCATCACCGTCCCCAGGAAAGAGAAGACAACGGCGCGGTTTCTCTGCGAGACGACCCTGTTCTCAAAGGTGAGGATGGCGGCAGAGCGGATGGCGTAGAGGACCTCGACGCCTACGAAGAGCAGGATTGACAGGAGCAGCGAGCGGGAGAGGGCGATGCCCAGGAAGAGGACGCCCCAGCCCAGCGTGGACAGGACGGTGACCAGGCGGAAATCGGCCCTCTTGGCCAGCCGGTTGGAGATGATCCCTCCGAGGGACATGGACAGGATGAGAATGGTGTAGATGGCTCCCGAGAGGGCCTCCGGAAGGCCGCAGTCTCTGAGGATCATCACCCAGTACAGCATGAACGTGGGGAAGACCAGGCTCATGAACAGGCCGGACAGGATCAGGTAGCGGAGCACCCTGCTTCCGGCGACCTCGACGACCCCCTCGCGCAGGACGCGCAGGTACGACCGCTCCCCCTTGCCGCCGTAGTTCTCCCTCAGCCAGAGCACGGCGACCAGCGAGGCCACCATGGCCACCGCGCCCGAGAGGAAGATCGGAAGGTTCAGAGCCAGGGTCGAGGCGAGGCTGGCAAGCACGCCGCATGCCGGTCCGACCAGGCCCTCCACCACGCTCGACCGGCTGAACGTGCTGTAGGCCACCCGGTGGTCGTCCACGGAATCGCAGAACCACGCCGTGAGGCTGCCGCTGGCGAAGGCCGCTCCCGCGCCGGCGAGGGCGAAGCCGGTGGCGAAACCGGCCACGGAGCTCGACAGGAAGATGGCTACATAGCCGAGGCCGTAGAGAAGCATGCCGAAGGCGTAGTTGAGGCGCCGGCCGTACTTGTCGGCGAGGCCCCCGGTCGGGAAGTCCAGGAGCATGGTCATCCCCATGAAGACCGACTGGGTAACACCGATCTGAACGTAGCTGAGGCCATTCGCTTTCATCCAGAGGACCAGGTAGGGACCCAGGAGATGCATCATGGCCGTCTGGAGGCCGTACACCGTGAGGTAACCGCGCGTGGGCTCGAGCTTCCTCATCCGACCCGCCTCTGCGCCGAGAGAACTCGAGGACACCAGGGGTCTTCGCCGTGGAGGTCTCCCGACAGGAGTCGCGCCCGCGCCCGGCAGCCGCGGCAGTAGCGGCGCAAGTCGCAACTGCCGCAGCGACCCTTGAGGAGGGAATCGTCCCTGAGCCTCGACATGGCCTGACCGGACCAGATGTCCGCCAGGGTCTGGTCCAGGACGTTGCCCACAACCATGTCCCGCATGTAGCTGCACGGGAGAACATCGCCGACCGGAGATACGGTGACCGCCTTGACTCCTATGCCGCAGGCGGGTTTGCCCTCGATGTACTTGGCCTCGCCGAAGGGCTCGACCGGATCGGTCAGGCCGTAGAAGGGTTCGCCGAAGGAGACGATGAAGCCGTCGGGGAGGTACTCCAGCTCCAGCTCCCTCAGCTTTTCCATGAGCTGGACCTGCTCGGAGGGTGTGATGGCCAGCCAGTCCTCGTTCCTCGAGCCGCGGCCCACCGGGATGAAGGGGTTCACGTGGGCCTGGCAGGCGCCCAACTC
Organism: Clostridiales bacterium; assembly: GCA_003517845.1. Lineage (GTDB taxonomy): Bacteria > Bacillota > Sulfobacillia > UBA995 > UBA995 > UBA995. The sequence continues at coordinate 4,129 of DOZU01000238.1, forward strand.
GTAGACCGTCCTCACGTAGGTCTCGACCTCGGTCAGGTTGAGCCTGGTCACCGTGAGGCTCGAGGAGACGTAGAGATTCGTTCTTTCCAGGGCGGTCACGAGGGCTTCCACGGCGGCCTTGAAGCAGCCCTCTCCTCGAATGCAGTCGTTGGTCCCGGCCGTGCCCCCATCCAAGCTCACGGCCACCCAGTCCAGGCCGGCATCCCCGAGCCGCAGCATAAGAGATTCGTCAAGAAGGGTCCCGTTTGTGACCACGGACACGACCCTCACCGCCGGCTCCCTCCTCACCGCGGCGACGACCTCGGGGAGAAAGGGCACGAGTGTCGGTTCCCCGCCGGTCATCGTGAAGCCGAGCCGGTGGGTCCTGCCCATCGACAGAACGGAGGAGAGGACCCGCGGAAGCCGGTCCCGGTCCAGGCTCACCGGTTCAACGTCACCGGCGCTCACATGACAGGTCCGGCACCTCAAGTTGCATCCGTGGGTCAACTCGAGGTTGATGTACAGGTCTGTGGGCTCAAGCCTTGCTGTCCGGTAACTATTCAGCCCTCGC
>DOZU01000001.1 GCA_003517845.1 Clostridiales bacterium
CGGCCCTGTCGCTCCGATCGCTCGCCCCGCCAGGGGCGGATTCGGAACCCGCCCCTACTTGCCGGCATCCTCGTAGTGGATGGCCCCGTCTACCGCCACATGCAGCCCGCGCAAGGTGCGCCGATGGGCGGTGTACGAATAGCTGTAGAACAGGGAGATGATCGGCACTTCCTCGGCGACCCGCCTCGACAGCTCGGCGTAGTTGGCGGTCCGCTCGGCCATGTCCATCACCCTGCGGCCCTGCTCGAGGAGCCGGTCGGCCTCCGGGCTGGTCCAGATCGGGTTGGGCTGGCTGGAGTGGAACGAGAAGTACCATATGTCGGGGTCGATCCAACTCCACGCGGCCAGGGAGATGTCGTAGTCGTTGGCCCGGACTCGCCCAATCACGTAGGGCCGGCCCTGCTCCTCGATGGCGACGTCGACCCCCACCAGCTGGAACTGGCGCTGCAGTACGGGCGCGGCCATCTCGTGGGCATGCACCCCCACCGTCGAGAGCAGGGTGATCTTGAGCGGCACCCCGTCCTTGTCGAGGATACCGTCGCCGTCCGCGTCCGCGTAGCCGAGTTCGGTCAGCAATTGCCTGGCCCGTTCGGGATCATGGGGGCGCTTCGCCCTGAGTTCGGCCTCGGCTTCGGCCGAAAAGGCGAGCTGGGCAGGGGACAATAGCCCCCATAGCGGTCCGACGGCGTCATCGAGCGCCAGGTTGAGTTCATCGCGGTTGACGGCGTAGGCGAGCGCTTCCCGGAAGCGGCGGTCGCCGAAGGGCGCGCGGTGCAGGTTGAACCGCAGATAGGTCTGACCGGCGCCGGGGGCTTCCAGCAACACGAGGTCTTCATTTTCCGCCACCCGCCGGCGGTGCTCGGGGGCGATTGGGGCCAGGTCCACGGTCCCTGCCTCCAGCTCGCTCAGGCGGGTCAGCGCGTCGGGGATGATCCGCACCGTGACCGTCTCGAACTTCCAGGGGCCCCGGTTGCGCACGAACGGCTTGAAGCTGCGCCAATGGGGATTGCGCTGGAAGGTGGTATGGGAGCCGGGCACCCACTCGGTGAGGAGGTAGGGCCCCACTCCCACCGCCTGCCGGTTGAAAGCCTCATCGCCGAGGCTCCTGGCCAGCTCGACATCGACGATGCCGGAGTACATCGAAGCCAGCGAGGCCACGAAGTTTGCGGGAGGACTCTTGAATACCAGCGTGACTTGCTGCCCGTCGACATCGATCCGTTCCAGTTCCGCCCAGTCGCCGCTGTAGGGGGAGATCTCGATGTACCGCTCGTAAGCCGCCTTGATGTCCGCGCCGGTCACGGGATCGCCGTCGGCGAACTTCAGGTCGTCGGGGAACACCATGATGATGGACTTGCCGTCAGGAGAGAAGCTGATCGACTCGGCCACGTTGGGCACCAGTTGCTCGTTCTTCAGGTCGAACACGACGGGCGCCGCGCTGATCATCTCCTGCACGATGTTGGCGGTGTACACCTGCTGGATATCCATGCCGTCGAGTTCCGCGGACACGGCGATCACGAGCTTGTCTGCCTGGGGATCGCGCCGGGGGCACCCCCCCGTGCCCAGCACCAGCGCGAAGGCCAGGATGGCCGCCAGAACGGTTGGGACCTTCGACCTCTTCACCGCGCGCATCTCTCCGCCTCCCCCTGCCGACTAATCCGCCTCGCAGCTATACGCCGCATCTCGGCGGAGTGTGGCTGCATATTTCCTCAGAGCTTGCGGATTTCCTTCCGGCTTTCCCAACGAAATTTCCTGGTTCCCGCGCCTCGGCTTCCCGCCGGTCCTGGTTGGTGTACTTTCCCTGTCCCGGTGTTCGAGGGGACAGGCACCCGGCCCCGGCCTACTCCCCTATACTGTATGGTCGCAGGTGAGACGGGCACGGGAGGGTGACGATGGTGGTTCCTGGCCTGGCAGGGGCGTTTCCCGGGGCCGGCTTCGTTAGTGGCTACCTGGCCGGCGGAAACGCCTTCCCGCATCCGCTGGCGGAGGAAGACGAACGGTGTTTTCTGCAGCGCCTGGCCCAGGGGGACGAGGTCGCCCGTAACGTGCTGATCGAGCGCAATCTGCGTTTGGTCGCGCACATCGTGAAGAAGTTCGACAACACCGGCCAGGATCCCGAGGATCTCATCTCCATCGGCACGGTGGGCCTGATCAAGGGCATTGCCAATTTCGACCCGGAAAAGGGGACGCGCCTGGCCACCTTCTGTGCCCGATGCATTGAGAACGAGATCTTGATGCACCTGCGCACGCTGAAACGGGTCCGGGCCGAAATCTCCCTCTACGATCCCATCGGCATCGACCGCGAGGGCAATGAAATGACGTTCTTCGACATCTTGCGCACCGAGGACGACCCTGTCCCCGACCGCGTCGGGGCGGACCTCGACGCCCAACTGCTGCGGGCCAGGCTCGCCAAGCTGGGTAGACGCGAACGGCTGATCCTGGAACTCAGGTACGGGCTGGAGAGCGGGGTCAAGCGGACCCAGCGGGAGATTGCGCGTCTCCTGGGGATCTCGCGGTCGTACGTGTCGCGGCTCGAGAAGAAGGCCCTTAGCAAGCTGTGCCGGGAGTGGTCGGGGAACTGCTAGACCGGGCGGCTGACTCGGCACTCGGAGTGGCGGCGACGATCGCTTCGAGGAACTCGCGGATCAGGGCGGCCAGTCTCGCGGGCTGTTCGAGCATCAGCATGTGCCCGGTCCCATCCAGCATGACCAGTCGGGAACCGGGGATGCTCGCGGCCAGTTCTCGTACCAGATGGGGTGGAGTCAGTCGGTCGGCCGACCCGCCCACGACCAGCGCGGACAGTCTCACCTCTCCGAGAAGGCCGCGGACGTCGTGGCCGGCGGCCAGTGCGAATGCGGCACTGACCGATGACGCATCACGCTTTCGCCACTCCCGAAGGCTTGCCTGGACCAGCGCAGGGGAGGCGGCGGGCCCGAAGGCCAACTCGTGTTCCCCGGCGAGAAAGCGGTCCCGAACCGAGGGATCGATGGGGAAGCGGGCCGCCGTCCCCGCCAGCACCAGTCCATGCAGTCGTAGCTTCCGGCGTAAGGCAAGGCCGATCGCTATCGCTCCGCCGAGGGAATGGCCGATCACTACCAGTCGAGGGCCTGGCGCCGGCAAGGTCGCTTCGACCAGCGCAGCGTAGTCGCCTACCCCGGTGACCGCTTCCGGTCCAGGCAAGTCCGGTGCCAATCCTGCCCAGCCGGAAGGGAGCGACCGTAACTGACTCAGCCAGGTCAGGGAGGAACCACCCGCTCCGTGCAGAAAGAGGCAAGTACCGACGCGCGGGGTTCGTTCGGAACTGGCTCGGAAAGCCAAGTCGCGCATGAAGGGGAGACTTAGGCGCATCGAGGGATGGATCCTGCTGCCGCCGGCGGTCGTGCTATAATGGCGGGTAGTTGCCGGAGGGAGACTGGGCTTGGCGCGACCATGGACCTTCCATTACTGGCTGGGGAAGCTGACCCCCCACGAGTACTACGGCTCGACGCTGGACATCGACCCGGCGGAACTCGCGGCCCGCGGCGTTCGTGGTCTCATTCTGGATCTGGATAATACGCTCGCACCGTGGAAGCACGGCCTGCCCACACCCGAGTTGGCCGGCTGGATCGAATCCGCGCAGCAAGCAGGCATTCGCTGCCACATCGTGTCGAATCACATGGGCCGCCGGGTGAGGCTGTTCAGCCGCTTCCTGGGGATCGAGGGCACGGCGAGCGCCGCCAAGCCGGCCGGCCGGGCTTTCCGGGCCGCCATGAGACTCATGGGCACCGCACCCCGGGAGACGGCGGTGATCGGCGATCAGATCCTCACCGATATCCTGGGAGGACGGCGTCAAGGCTGTCATACCATACTCGTCGTGCCGGCATGCTCGAGGGACCTGGGCTGGACCCGGCTGGTGCGCCGCGTTGAGCGGGCGATATTCCGGGAGTTGCAGGCCAGAGGGCTCGTCCCCGCCGCGCCGCGACGGCGGGATCGGCGATGAGCCTGCCGGTCGTGCTGGCGGGGATAGCCGGACTGTGCGTCGGCAGTTTCCTGAATGTGTGCATCCACCGCCTGCCCCTCCGGACCAGCGTCATCTTCCCGCCATCGCGCTGCCCCGCGTGCGGGACGGTCTTGCGGGCCATCGACCTGGTACCCCTGCTGTCCTATCTCCGGCTGCGGGGGCAATGCCGATCTTGCGGGAAAGGGATTGCGCTGCGCTACCCGATGGTGGAACTGGCGACGGCGGCAGGCTTCGTGGCGGTGGTGGCGCGCTGGGGGCCTGGTCTGGCCGCCTTTCAGGCAGCAGTGTTCCTCTCGCTCCTGATCGTTGCCTGCTTCACCGACCTTGAGACGGGGATCATCCCCAACCGGGTCACCATCCCCGGGACCATCGTGGGCCTCGCCCTCATGGCCTTTGGCCCCGCGGGACCGGTACCAGCGGTGCTGGGCATGGTCGCCGGCGGAGGGGCTCTCCTCTTGTTGGCGCTGGTCAGCGGCGGCGGCATGGGTGGCGGCGATGTCAAGCTGGGTGCTTTGATGGGGGCTTTCCTGGGCTGGCCGGATATCGGGGCGGCCCTGGCCGTCGCCTTCCTGGCGGGAGGCGTCGCCGGCATCGTCTTGCTGGCGGCCAGGCGGAAACGCCGGCGGGATCCGATACCTTTCGGACCTTTCCTCGTCGCCGGGGCGGTGGCGGCTCTATTCTGGAGTGCCTCCATCCTCGGCTGGTATGGCCGGTTCCTACGCCCGAGCTAGGGAGACGAGTGATGCGCGAGCGTCTGGCGGCGCGGGTGCTGGAAGCGATCCGGCGTGCCCGCTCGTCGATCATCGCCCTGAGCGAGAGGATCCACGGCCACCCCGAGCTTGGCTACCAGGAAGTGAAGGCTTCAGCCTGGGTGGCGGAGATACTGAGCGAGTACGGGTACGCGGTCGACCGGGCCTATGCCGGTATGCCGACCGCCCTCCGCGCCGTCTTCCCCGGCGTTCCCGAGCGGCCGGCCATAGCGCTGCTGGCGGAGTATGACGCGTTGCCCGAAATCGGCCACGGATGTGGACACAACCTCATCGCCGCCGTTGCGGTCGGCGCCGCGGTGGGTCTGGCTGCCGTCGCCGGGCAACTGGCCGGCCGGGTGATCGTGCTGGGCACGCCCGCGGAGGAAGGCGGCGTGGAAGGCGCCGGCGGCAAAGTGGTCTTGCTCGAGCGAGGTGCCTTCTCCGGCGTGGATGCGGCGATGCTCCTACATCCTTCGAGCCGGACGGTAGTGGCTTCCCCGTGCCACAGCCGCGAGGCCCTGGAGGTATCCTTCCGGGGCAAGGCTGCCCACGCTTCCCTGGCCGCGGAGGCCGGAGCCAGCGCCCTGGAGGCGCTCATCCTGACCTTCAATGGACTGAACGCCCTGCGGGGACGGTCGGGTCCGTCGATGCAGATCCACGGCATCATCACCCATGGGGGCACACACCCGGGGACGATACCCCACCGGGCGATCGCGCGCTTTTACATCCGGAGCCCTGACGCGGCGGGACTCGAATACGCCGGGACTAGACTTCGCGACTTGGCCCGGGCGGCCGCCAATGCCACGGGGACGAGCGTGGCTTTCCGCCAGTTCAGCCATAGCTATCACGAAATGCGGCCGAACCCCGTGTTGGCCCGCCTGATGGAGGCCAACCTGCAGGGTGCCGGGTTGAAACCCGAACCGGCGGGGGGCGGCGGCGGTTCCACAGACATGGGCAACGTGAGTGAGGCGGTGCCCGCGCTACACGCCTACTTCGCGGTGGGCGACCGGCAGGTGGCCACCCATACCTCCGACTTCGCGACGCTCGCCGGCTCGCCCGCTGCGAGGCGGCCGCTGATCAAGGCGGCCCGGGCGGTCGCGCTGACTTGCCTTGACCTCCTGGTATGTCCCGAACACCTTGGGCGAGCCCGGCTGGCCCACCGCGCACCTTGAGGCTTTGAGACCGCCTACCCTGCGCGCTGCCAAGGGACCGCCCCTTGTCTGGGGGAAAGGATCGCCGGCGAGAAATCTGTCGAAGGAGGGCGGCGCATGTCTAGCCAATCGGCTCCGGTGAAGACGGCGGTCAAGATCGTCACCGACAGCGTGTGCGACCTGCCGCAACGCCTGATAGAGCAGTATCGCATCACCGTGGTGCCCGCATTGGTCCACTTCGGGCTGGAGCAATACCGCGACCGCGTGGAGATCAGCGTCCAGGAGTTCATGCGGCGGCTGCCCCTGGCCAACCCGCCCCCCAAGACCTCCCAACCTCCGCCGGGGGCCTTTCTTGAGGCCTACGAGGAGGCGACGAAGGATGGCAGTCCCGTGGTGTCCATCCACGTGTCCTCGCGGATGAGCGGGACCTACCAGTCGGCGATGGTCGCGAAATCCATGCTGGCGGACCGGGATATCGAGGTGTACGATTCGCTCCTGGGCTCCATCGGGCAGGGGTGGGTGGTGCTGGCGGCAGCCCGGGAGGCGCTGGCGGGCAAGAGCAAGCAGGAGATCCTGGCGACGGTCGCGCGGGTGGGTTCGCGGATGCGGACGTTGATCGTCGTCGATACCCTGGAGTACCTGGCCCGCAACGGCCGGGTAGGCAGGGCCCAGGCATGGATGGGTAGCATGCTCCGGGTCAAGCCCATCCTCACGGTGGTGGACGGGGTGATCGAGCCGCTGGAAAAGGTGCTCGGCGGACAACGGGTCTTGCACCGGCTGGTACAACTGGTCGACGAAGGACTGGACCGCAGTCATCGGGCGGCGCTCGGGATCATCCATGCCGATGCTGAAGAGCAGGCTTTGCGGGTCAAGGAAGCGCTCGAGAAGCTCTTCAAGTTCGACGAGGTCATCATCGCCGAGACGGGACCGGCCATCGCCGCCAATGTGGGGCCGGGCGCCTACGGCGTGATGCTATACCAGTACTGAACCGCTGCCGCCATCCGGGCACCCGGTCGATGGGGGGAGTCGGCGGCAGCCCATGGGCCGGGCTGGCAGGAGCCAGTCCGGCCCATGGTGTCATCGTGGTATGATGTAGGGGACGTCGGGGTAGGCATCGCCGGGAGGGGAGGTCCAGGATGGGCCTGACCGGTCGGACTGCCGGCACGACCCGGGCGAGCCGTCTCACCCGGCTGGCCTTCCTGGGGGCGGTCGGCTCAGCCATATACGCGCTGGAGTACGCCCTGCCCATGAGTCACCTCGTGCCAGGTGCCAAGCCCGGACTCGCCAACCTGGCGACGATGCTCGCCCTGGTGCTCGGCGGTCCCGCCGATGCCCTCTTCTTGGCCGTGGCCCGGGTGATGTTCGGGCATGTCCTGATGGGCAGTTTCCTGTCGATCAACCATGCGCTCGGGCTGTCGGGGAGCGTCGTCGCCGCCCTGGTCATGCTGGTCATGCTGGTCAGGGGGCGGGGGGATGCCGGTCGCGGCAGTCTCTTGCGCGCGGGGGTTGCCGGCGGAATTGCCCATAGCCTGGCCCGCGTGGTGATGGCCGGCTGGCTGTTGGGTCAGCCGCTCGGCGCGGCGGACTATGTCTACCCGGCGCTGCTCGGAGCGGTGGTGGGAGCCCTGGTCGGCGCGGCCACCGCCGGCTGTTGCCGGCGGATCATCGCGGCGCGGATGGGGGGGCTGACGAATTGGCGTTCCGCCTGACCCGGGGGGATGGCGTGGTCCTGGTAGTGGTTGCGGCCGTCGCCGTCGGTGCCTGGCTGGGAATCACGCTGCGTCCCGTCCCGGCGGGGGCGGAGGTGGTGGTCATCGTGGGCGATCAGGCCCCACGGGCTTTCCCGCTGGGCGAGGATCGATGGATCGAACTCGTGGGGCCGCGCGGTCCTGCCGCGGTGGAGATCCGGGACGGGCGGGTGAGGATCGCCAGCTCCGACTGTCCGGACGCGGGGTGGCATGCCCACTGGCTTGCTCGGCCCGGCAGCCTGATCTGCGTCCCCAATCGGTTGATCGTCAAGCTGGCGGCGGGCGATGGGACGGGCTCCGACCCCGACGCGACCACTCGTTGAACGGAACCGCCGGTCGCATGATGGAGGACGTTGCCGGGTGAGGGAATCGACGCGGTTAGTCCACACCGCCTGTCCGATGAACTGCTGGGATGGCTGCGCCTGGCTGGTCGAGGTTGCCGGCGGCCAGGTTCGGGCGGTAAGCGGCGTCCCCGACCACGAGATCACCCGCGGGTTCTTGTGCCCCAAAGCCCAGTATTACCTGGAACGGCACCGTTCGCCGCGGAGGCTCCGTACGCCGCTTCGCCGGAGCGGCAGCGGCTGGCGGGAAATCAGCTGGGATGCCGCCCTTGACGAACTCGCGGGACGCATCGGGAAGGCCCGCCAGGAGACAGGATCGGAGTCGATCCTGAGCTACACGGATGCGGGTTCCTTGGGCCTGCTGAAAGGGCTGGATCGGCGTTTCTGGAACCTGTTCGGGCCCATCACCGTACCTGCGGGAAGCCTGTGCTGGTCGGCGGGTCTGGCCGCCCAGGAGGCCGACTTCGGCGCCAACCTGGCTCACGACCCCACCGATCACGCTAACAGCCGCTTTTTGCTGATCTGGGGACGGAATCCCCTCGACACCAATGTCCATCTGTGGCCCTTCGTGCAGAAGGCCCAGGAGGGTGGCGCGCGGGTGGTCGTCATCGATCCGGTGGCGACGCGTACCGCCGCCCAGGCCGACCTGCATCTGGCACCCCGCCCGGGTTCGGACCTTGCTTTGGCCCTGGCGATGGGCCAGGCGGTGATCGAGGCGGGGATGGTGAGCGAGGACTTTCTGGGGGCGCGAGTCCGCGGCTTCGAGGATTACCGGCGGCTATGCGATGGTTACCCGCCGGAACGAGCCGAGGCGCTCACCGGCTTGCGGGCCACCGTCATCCGGGAACTCGCGCAGGAGTACGCCCGGCGCGCGCCGGCGGCCATCCTGCTGGGGTACGGCTTGCAGCGCCATCCGGCAGGCGGGGCCACCGTGCGGGCCATCGACGCCTTGGCCGCCATCACCGGCAACATCGGCGTCCCCGGGGGAGGGGTCGCCTACGCCACGGGCTTCGTGACCTCGAGTTTCGCCGACCTTGGCGGGCGTCCGGCGCCGCACCGGGGAGTGCCCAGAGCCAAGCTCGGCCCCATGCTCCGGGAACTCGACGACCCGCGGATCAGCGTGGGCATCGTGGCGCGGGCCAATCCGGCAGCGCAGCTTCCGCGCACCGCGGCGGCGATGGAAGCCCTGCTATCCATTGACTTCTTGGCCGTAGTCGATTTCGAGTTGACCGACACCGCGGAATTGGCCGACCTCGTGCTTCCGGCTTCCACCAGCTTCGAGGGAGAAGACGTGTACGCCTGCGCCTGGCACAACTACCTGACCTACGGGGAGCAGGCGGTGGAGCCCGCCCCTGGCTGCCGCTCGGATCTGGAGATTTACGCCGGCCTGGCCGATCGGCTGGGGCTGGGCGATGGTTTTGGGTCCCGGAGGTCCCCCCGCGATTGGATCGAGGAGGCCCTGCGTCCTCTGGCGGCGTGGGGGCTCGGCCCGGACAGCCTGCGCGGCCGGTCCGCGCGCCATCCGGCGGCCCCCCTGGTGCCCTGGCAGGATGGGAGATTCCTCACCGCTAGCGGGAAGATGGAACTGATCGGCCCCGGGTATAGCCCGCTTCCTGATTGCCCGGCCGATACCCGTTTCCCCTTCCGGCTGATCACTCCCCAGCACCGGTTGAGCATCCATTCGCAGTTCTACGACCGCGTACAAACCGCTCTGGGGCAGCAACCGGAGGGTGCTCCGGTGGTGCTGGTGAACGATCGGGTCGCCCGACAACTCGCCCTGCGCCCGGGCGCGGGGATCAGCGTGGTCTCGCCCTGGGGTCGACTGGCCTGCCGGATCAAGCCGATGCGCGGTCTCAATCCGGAGGCGCTGGTGATCTACTCCGGCGGCCGGGTAGGCCAGAGTTGCGCCAACATCCTGACCCCCGACCGTCTGACCGATATCGGTCTGGGAGCTGCTTACTACGACTGCCCATGCCGCCTCGAAGCGGAGGACGTGGCCGCCGCTCGGCCTCCCCTGCCCGGGGACGCGACCCCTTGAAGCGGCGGCCGATCAACTCAGCAGTTCGACTCGGCGCAAGGCATGGACGAGGGGGATGGCGATCATCGCACTCCCTGCCGCCTGGACGAGGTTGCCGGGGAACTCCACCAGGGCCGCCCGATAGCCGAACAGGAAAGACCCTGCCAGGAAATAGCCGAAAACCATCCACAGCCCTCCGATCACCACGGCGGCCAGCACCGGCGCCGTGACCTTCCCCGAGGCGCGGAAAGCGCGATGGCCGAGCGAGCCCACGATGAAGCCTTCCAGCCCCTTGATGACCAGGGTCCAGGGCGCCCAGATGTTCATGCCCAGCAGCAGGTTGGCCAGGGCTGAGCCGACGCCGCCGGCGAACAGCCCAAGGCGCGGTCCGGCGAGCAGCGCGGCCGTGAAGATCATGCTGTCGCCCACGTTGATGATGCCCTGGGTTGCGGGGACCGGCACGTTGACGGCCATCGTGACCACCGTGACCAGGGCGGTGAACAGGGCGGCCTGCGTCAGCCGACGGGCGGGGAAAGATTTCATGACGAGCGCCTCCTTCCGGTCCGGGGCCAGGGGGGAGGGAGGCGCGCACCAGAATCCGCCGCCCTGTTCGGACGGCGGGCATGGTCAGAAGCGCCGGCGTCTTCTCCCAATCGGACTTTCACCGTCGGCTCCGGATTCGCACCGGCTCAACCGCTGAGGCTGACGGGCTCGTCCCCCTGGGGGGCATCACCGCCGGTCGGGAATTGGAGGTGGTACCTCCTCACCCTGCCCCGAAGACCTGTATTCAACTCGAGTATAGGTCGGTCACCCGCCCTCGTCAAGCGGAGAAGGTAAGTGGTGTGGTTGGCCTGTGATAA
>DOZU01000229.1:0-2575 GCA_003517845.1 Clostridiales bacterium
TGTGCGGGATGACTTCGAGGGAGAGCGCTACTCGCTCCTGGTGATGCGACTGCCCGCTCCCGCGGAGAGCGCCGCGGCCTTCACCGCCCTGGCCGACATCGAGGCCGTAGCCGAGCGGCACTACCCCGGCGATCACCGGCTGCTGGGGGTGTCGCCCGCCATCCGGGATATCGGGGAGGTAGTGGGGTACGACTTCCGAATCGTGAGCATGCTGAGCCTGGTCGCCGTTGGCGGCATCATCCTCCTGGTCTTCCGGTCGCTGCTACTGCCCATCTTACTGGTCTTCACCATCCAGAGTTCCATCTGGTTCAACATGGCGGTGCCATACTTCCTCGGGGTTCCGCTCATCTTCATCGGTTACATGATCGTCAGCGCCGTACAACTGGGCGCAACCGTGGACTACGCCATCCTCCTCACCGATCGCTATCTGGCGTATCGCAAGGTCGTAGGCGCGCGCGAAGCGGCGGCGCGGGCCATCGATGCCGCCGGCAGATCCATCATCGCCTCGGCGGCCGTCATGACCGCGGCCGGCTTCACGCTGGGATGGGTCTCCGGTATTCCGAGCGTGTCCACCCTCGGGATCCTGATTGGGCGGGGGGCGCTGTTGTCCTGCCTGATGGTGCTCATAGTGCTGCCGCAGATCCTCGTCCTGGGGGATAGGCTGATCCGGCTGACCAGCCTCCGATCCGGATCGGCGAGGGCGGCTGCGGCCGGCGATTGAGCGGCAGGGAAAGGGGTGCGGGGAGTGCTGAGGAAGGGATACCAGTTCAAGCGGGTGGTCGCCCTCCTGATCGCGTCGACTGTAACGTTCGGGGGACTCGCCGGCGCTTCGTCGGCCGCCGGTCCGCCCGGCGGTCCACAAGAGGCGACGCCCAAACATGAGACCGTCTTCGTGAACCTGGCACTCGACGGAAGCGTCGAGACGGTCTACGTGGTGAACACGTTCTACCCAACCGGCGAGGAGATAACCGACTACGGGCGATACGAAGAGGTGCTCAACCTGACCGACGGGCGCCGGGCGGTGGTGCGGGGCGAGCGAATCACCTTTCCGGCGGGAGGCGCCGGTAGCATCTTCCGCTACCAGGGACGCCCGGTGAACGGGGAACTGCCCTGGGAGTTCGCCATCGGCTACGAACTCGACGGCCGGCCCATCGCCGCCGACTCGCTTCCCGGGGCCAGCGGGCAGCTCAGGATCACCGTCAAGGTGAGTTCGGGCTCGGCGGCACTTGCCCACTTCCGGGACAGCCACCTGCTTCAGGTGACTTTGCCCTTTGACCTGGATCGGGCGACCGCCATAACCGCCCCGGGCGCGACCAGCCTGATCGCAGGCGATACCGTGTCCCTGGGCTTCACGCTGCTACCGGGGGAAGAAGGTACGCTGGTCGCCGGGGCCCTGGTGCGCGACTTCGCCTTCGCGGGGCTTCAGATCGTCGCGATCCGGGCGGAGGCAATCCTGGGAGGGGTGGCCGAGGACATGAAGAGGGAGTTGGACGTCCTCGGGGGCGCGCTCGGGACCATGACGGCGGGCATCACCGCCTTCAGCGACGCCGCGCTGGTGGTGAACACCGGCGCGAAGCGCCTGCACGGGGGAGCGACGGAACTCGAAAGCGGCGGCCGCTTACTGGTCCAGGGAGTTGAGGGTGCGGAACTGGCCTTGACAGACCTCGCGGGAGGGCTGTCGCAACTGGAGACGGCCTCCGGGGCGATGGCGACGAGCATGGCGGCGATTGGCGAGCAGTCGCCGGCCCTGGATCAGGCCTACATCAAGGTGGAGAGCGCGCTTGCCGGCATGCTGGACGGTGCCGGCGGGTTGAAGACCCTCGCTGCCGCGCTTCGGCACAGCGCCGACCCCGACACCCGCAAGATGGCCGAAAGCGTGTTACAGAAGCTCGCGGGCCTGGAAGAGGTTCACGCGGCGATCCGCAGTGCGAACAGCGCACTCTCCGGCTATGGCGAAGGAGTCAGGCATATGTCCCAGCAGTACCGGGAGTTGCACAAGGGAGTCGAAGGGATGGCAATGGGGGCGCGCGACCTCGCCCGAGGGTTCGCCGAGGTGACTCTCGCAGCCCGGGAAGTCCTCGCGGGAACGGATGCCCTGGCCGACGCGGCCCGGGAGCTGGATGGGGGCACGGGGGCCCTCGCCGATGGCGCGCAAGTCTTGTTGGAGGGGCAGCGGCGCCTGGAAGAAGGCGTTGACGGCGTCCGAGCCGGGATTCACGGACAAGCCCTCGGCACGGAGGGACGCCCACCGATGCCCTCCTTCGTCTCGCCGCGACTCGGTCGGGCGCGGTCAGTGCAGTTCCTCTTCCGAGTGCCCGCTCAGGAAACGACGGCAGTGAGCCCGGACCCGTCAGGCGAGGCCGACGAGCCGCGGAAAGGGCTGTGGGATCGGTTCGTCGCTCTGTTTCGGGAGGCCGCGACGACACTGGGGGTCCGCCATGCGCCTGGACGTTGAGGGATCCGCTCCCGATGCAGTCACCAGGCCAACGCATCCCGGAGTAACCGGCCTGACGGCAGTCACGGGCGCCACCGGCCACATCGGGAACAACCTGGTGCGGCACCTGGTGGCGGCGGG
>DOZU01000229.1:2984-4286 GCA_003517845.1 Clostridiales bacterium
CCGTGGAAGTGCGGTGGGGCGATGTGCGGGACCCGGTAGCCCTGCGCGAAGCGTTCGCCGGGGCGACCCTCGTATATCATCTGGCCTCGATGGTCAGCATCGACCCGAGCGACTCCCCGGCCCTTGAAGAAGTCAACGTCCGGGGCGCCCGGAGGGTGGCCGAGGCCTGCCTGGCGTGCGGAGTCGAGCGGCTGGTGCACACCAGTTCCATCCACGCTCTGGCGGAACCGCGTCCCGGCGTCGAGATCGACGAGGAGCAGGCGTTCGACCCCGCCGCCATCGACACCGTTTACGGCCGGTCCAAGGCGCGGGGCACCCGGGAGGTGCTGGCCGCGGTGGACCGGGGTCTGGACGCCGTGGTGGTGTGCCCTACCGGGGTGATCGGCCCGCATGACTACCGGCCGTCGCCGATGGGGCAGTTGATCCTGGACTTCGCCCGGCGCCGGCTGCCGGCCTATGTCGATGGCGCCTACGATTTCGTCGATGTCCGCGATGTCGCAGCGGGGATGGTCGCCGCCGCCGCCCGGGGTCAGACCGGTCGGACCTATATCCTGTCCGGTCAGCGGCTGGCCGTCCGGCAGATCCTGGCCATCCTGGCCGAACTGACGGGAGCGCCCGTTCCCCGACTGCGGATTCCACGCTGGTGCGCTTACCCGGCAGCCGGGCTCCTCACGCTGTATGGCCGGCTCGCGGGCACGCGGCCGTTGTTGACCCGCGACTCCGTATATACCCTGGGCAGCAACTCCCACATCAGCCACGCCCGAGCCGCCCGGGAACTGGGTTTTCAGCCGCACCCGGTACGGGCGGCCATCGCCGACGCGGTGGCCTGGTTTCGCGAGCGGGAGCTGCCGGTCAGGGCGTGAAGTCCGGTCGCACCCGCACGCCCCGCAGCCGGTTGGCATTGGCGACGACGCTGACCGAACTCGTCGCCATGGCGATCTCCGCGATCACCGGGTGCATCAGGCCCAGTACCGCCAGGGGTATGGCGACCAGGTTATAGAAAGACGCCCAGAAGAGGTTCTCGCGGATCTTGCGGAACGTGTGCCGCGAGACGTTGATGGCCGTCACCACCGCCGCCAGGTCGCCCCGAACCAGCGTCACCGCCGACGATTCGATGGCGATGTCGGTGCCCGTCCCCAGCGCCACGCCCACATCCGCCTGGGTGAGGGCGGGCGCGTCGTTGATGCCGTCGCCCACCATGACCACCCGCTCGCCGGCCGCCTGCAGGCGCCGAATCTCGGCCGCCTTGTCGCCGGGGAGCACCTCCGCCAGCACCCGGTCGATCCCTGCCTTGCGGGCGAT
>DOZU01000229.1:4632-9844 GCA_003517845.1 Clostridiales bacterium
GCCTCGGCGGTGCGGCGATTGTCTCCGGTCAGCATGCTGGTCCGGTAACCCAGCCGCGTGAGTTCCGCTATGGCGCGCGAAGCGTCCTCCTTGATGGTGTCAGCCAAAGCGATGACTCCGGCCGGGCTTCCGTCCACGCCCATCAGCGCTGCCGTGTTGCCGCCTTCCTCGAGGCGCCTGGCCGCCTCTTCCAGCGGTTCGGGGTCAATCCCCGCTTCCCGTAACAAGCTGCGGGTGCCGAGGACTACCTCCCGTCCCTCCACCCGGGCGCGCACCCCCTTGCCCACCACCGCTTCAAAGTGATCCACCGCCGGGATGACGAGGTCCGGCTCTTGCCGGGCTCGCTCCACCATGGCCCGGCCCAGAGGGTGCTCAGAGCCCTGTTCGGCCCCGGCGGCCAGCCTGAGCAACTCCCGGGAGTCGAAGCCGTGCAAGGGTTCGATGGCCGTCACCCCGGGATGGCCGGTAGTCAGCGTGCCCGTCTTGTCGAAGACGATGGTCCGGGCTTCTTGCAGGAGCTGGATTGCCGCCCCATGCCGGATGAGCACGCCGTTCTCCGCCCCCAGGCCGCTGCCCACCATCAGCGCCGTGGGCGTGGCCAGGCCCAGCGCGCAAGGGCAGGCGATCACCAGTACGGCCACGGTGGCGGCGATGGCCTGGGTGATCGGGTCAAGCCCGGGATCGACCCAGGGGACGAACGGCGCGGCGGCGACTACCACCCGGTGCAGCAAATCGGGGAGCAGCAGCCAGGCGGCGAAGGTCAGCCCGGCGATAACCAGTACTACTGGCACAAAAGCTGCCGTGACCCGGTCGGCAAACTCCTGGATGGGCACGCGGGTGCCCTGGGCTTGTTCCACCAGCCGGATGACCTGCGCCAGGAAAGTGTCGCGGCCCACCCGGACGGCCCGGATCTTCAACATGCCCTGTTGGTTGATGGTCGCGCCGATTACTTCATCTCCGGGACCCCTTGACACGGGCAGCGACTCTCCCGTCGCCATCGACTCGTCGACCGTGCTCAACCCCTCGAGGACCACCCCGTCGGTCGGGATCTTTTCCCCGGGCCGCACGACCATCACGTCACCCACCTGCACCTGTTCGATGGGCACGGCTACCTCATTGCCATCCACCAGCAGGGTGGCGGTGTCCACCTCGAGCTGGAGCAACTTGCGGATTGCGTCCGAGGCTTTCCCCCTTGCCTGGGCTTCAAAGTAACGACCGGTGAGGTGCACGGCCATGATCATCGCCGCGACCCCCGCGTAGTTGGCGATAGGCAAGGCGAAGGAGGCGGGGCCGGTGGCGAAAGCCGCCAGTGTACCCATGGCGATCAATACGTCCATGTTGGCATTCCGGTGGGCGAGGGCATTGGCTGCCGAGCGGTAGGTGGCGAAGCCGGCGACGAACAGCACCGGGGCTCCGAGGAAGATCAAGCCCAGGCTCATGGCGCGGTGGCCGAAGGGGACTTGGTGCAGGAAGAAATCGGGGATCATCCACAGGATGATCGGGATGGTGAGCGCCCACGCCAGCAGCAGTCGGCGACGGGCCAGGCTGAACTCCCGGCGCTCAGCCTCCTGCCGGTCAGTCCGGCGCAGTTCCTCCCCTTCTTTGACCCGATAACCGACGGCCTCCACCGCCCGTCGCAGTGCCGGCAGGTCGGTGCGTTCCGGATCGTATACGACGGTGGCGCGGGACGTCGCCAGGTTGACCGAAGCCTCGTGGACGCCGGGGGTGCGCTCAAGGCTGAGGGTGATGGCGCTCGAACAGGCGGCGCAGGTCATCCCCTCGATGGGCAACACCGCCGTGGCCGTCTCCTGCTCCACGCGGTAGCCTGCGGCGGCCACCGCCCGTTTCAGGTCATCCAGTCCGCCCCGAACGGGATCGTGGTGGACGTAGGCCCGTCCGGTGGCGAAATTCACCGTCGCCGTACGGACCCCCGGCGCCTTGAGGAGGGCAGCCTGCACGCTCTGGGCGCATGCGGCGCAACTCATACCCACGATCGAGAGGACCGTTTCCCGATCCTCCACCGGGATCATCGCTTGGCCTTCATTCATGTAAGACCATCCTCACTCTCTCCGAAATCCCTTATGGGTCACGTCACCCCATTCTAACCTGAAACGCGGAGTACCTGCCAGGGAGCAGTGCCCACAATTGACCCTAAACAATGGTGCTAGAGGAAGGCAAAGCCATCGTCGGCGGCGAATATTGTAAAGAACGTAGTCTCACTCCAACCATTTCCCAGGGGCGGCGTCGGGAGGTGCTGGGTTTGAGGAACGCATGCTTCCCTCTTGACCGGGGCGCGGTGGCGAGCGTGCTTGAACGGGCCCTGGCGCGAGGGGGGCAGTTCGCGGAGATCTTCTTCGAGGGACGCAGTTCCACCTCGGTCAGATTCACGGACGACCGCATCGAGTCGGTGGTAGTCGGGGATGATCGGGGGGCGGGTGTCCGCGTGATGGCCGATGGGAGCACGGGCTATGCATACACCACCGACCTCACGCCCGGGGGTCTGGCGCGAGCGGCCCAAGCCGCCGCGACGGTGGCGCGCCGCCGCTCTCGGGACAGGGGGCGGGCGGCCATCCGGATGGACGCCGAATCGCCGGCCGCAAGGGTCACGCCGACCGCCGCCGACGCCCCCATATCCGACAAGCTGGACCTCGTCCGCCGGGGCAACGAGGCGGCGCGGTCCTTCAGTCCGCACATCATTCAGGTGGACGTCCGCTATAGCGACTTCGCCCAGACCGTCCTGGTCGCCAACTCCGAGGGGCTGTGGGCGTGCGACTTCCGTCCGATGATGGAATTCCGGGTCACGGTGACGGCCGCACGGGACGGCGACCGCCAGGTGGCATCGCGTAGCAGAGGAGGCCAGGTGGATCTCACCGTCTTCCAGGAGACGTCGCCCGAACTGCTGGCCCGGGAAGCGGCCGCGGCGGCGGTCCGGATGCTGGATGCCGCGCCCCCGCCCTCCGGAGTGCTGCCGGTGGTGATCGGTCCCGGCGATGGCGGCGTTCTGATCCATGAGGCCATAGGCCATGCGCTGGAAGCCGATCTGGTCAACAGGGGAGCCTCGATGTATGCAGGCAAACTGGGCCAGCCGGTAGCGAGCCACCTGGTGAGCGTGGTTGACGATGGCACCGTGCCCGGCCGTTCCGGCTCGGGGCAGATCGACGACGAGGGCACCCCTTGCCGGCGCAACTTGCTGATAGATCAGGGTCTGCTGTGCGGCTACATGGAGAGCCTCATGACCGCCCGCGAGGGGAGACGGGAACCGACGGGCAACGGCCGGCGCGAGGACTTCCGGGCCGTGCCCATCCCCCGCATGACCGTCACTTACATCGACCGGGGGACCACTCCTCCGGCCGACATCATCGGCGAGGTCACGCGCGGGTTGTACGTCAAGCGGATCGGGGGAGGGCGCGGAGACGTGGCGGGGGCCGAGTTCGTCTTCTCCGCCCCCGAGGCTTTCCTGATCCGCGACGGGCGGCTGGCCGAGCCCGTGCGCTGCTGCACCCTGGTGGGCAATGGGCGGGAGGTGCTCTTCAACATCGATGCCGTGGGCGATGACTTCGACCTGGACCCGGGGGGCAGTGGCCGCTGCGGCAAACTCCAGTCCGCCTGCGTCAGCTTCGGTCAACCTACCGTGCGGATTCGGGCGATGATGGTGGGAGGGACGGGATCGTGAAGCTGTCCGCGATCGAGGCTCCGGATTACCTCCTCGAAGCTGCGGGTCGGCGGGGAATCGAACAGGCGGAAGTGTTGGTCGAGACGGCCAGGCGGACCCGGGTGGAAGTGAGCGGAGGACGGGTCGAAGAACTCGGTCACGCGTACGAGGTCGGAATCGCCCTGCGCATCTTACGGGACGGGGCCACCGGCTTCTCGTTCACCGCCAGTATGGAAAGCGCTGCTTTAGAGGGTCTACTCGAGCGGTCGGATGCGGCCGCCCGCGCGGCCACGCCCGATGAGTATGCCGGACTTTGCGAAGCCATGCCCGCTCCCGAATCGCCCAGCATCTGGGATCCGGGACTGGCGAGGCTGAAGGTGGGCGCGAAGCTAGCTATCGCCAAGACAGAGGAAAAGGCCTGCCTGTCTGCCGATCCCCGGATCAAGTCGGTGATCTTCTCCCGTTACGAGGATGCCGTGACCACCACCCGCATCGTGAACAGCCGGGGGCTTGACCAGGCATATCCGGGCACCGTGTGTCGCCTGATCGTCTTCTGCACGGCCGCCGGGAGGACCAAGGGCAGCATGGGCGAGGGCGCGGCTGAAGAGCGGACCTTCAGAGCGCTTCGCGGGAGGCAAGTTGGACGCGAGGCCGCGAAGCGGGCGGCCATCGCCGCCGACGGCATCCCCCCGGAAACGGACGAGGTCACCCTCGTATTCAAGCCCTGGGCGGCGCTGAGCTTCCTGTACGCGGTGATCTCCGCCCTCAGCGGCGAGGCCGTCCAACTCGGGCAGTCGATGTTCGTCGGCAGGCAAGGGCAGGTGGTCGCGTCTTCCCTGGTCAACCTGATCGACGACGGGCGATTGGCCGGCCGGCCCGGCAGTTCGCCGGTGGACGGAGAGGGCGTGCCCCGCCAGACCACTCCGCTGATAACCGATGGAGTGCTGCGCGCATACTACCACGATCTGCGTTCGGCGCGACGGGCGGGGGTGCCCTCCACCGGCAACTCCGGCCGCCCCGGATATCGGAGTCCGCCGCGCCAGGCTCCGTCCAATGCTTACCTCGGTGGCGGCACGACTCCGCCGGGAAGGCTGATATCGTCGGTAGACTACGGGATAGAAGTGGTGTCTTTCACCGATACGGGCGGAGTCAGCGGGATTACCGGCGACTTCTCGATAGCCGCCTCCGGACGTCGCATCCGCCATGGGCAGCTCTCGGAGTCGCTCGATCCCTTCACCATCTGCGGCAATCTACGCGACCTGTTGGCACGGATCACCGGCGTGGGCACCGACCTCACCTGGTTCGGGAACCTGGGATCGCCGACCGTCCGCGTCGAAGGACTCAAGGTGGTTGGCGGCAAGTGAGCGCGGAGGACGGATTGCCGATGGTCAAGGGACGGGGCGGCGAGGTGGCGGCGGCCGGGTGCGTCGTGGCCGTGCAGGGCACGAGGGTGCGGGTGCGGGTCCGGCGCGACCGGGCTTGCGGGCGCGGCGGCCCCTGCCCCGGGGGAGTCGATTTTCAACTGCTGCCGACTGCCACTTGGCGGGAAGTGGAGGGGGT
>DOZU01000136.1 GCA_003517845.1 Clostridiales bacterium
CTCGTCGAGTTCGCGCTGGTAGCGAACATTTTGCTGTTTCTGTGTTTCGCCATGATCGAGCTTGGCCTGGTGATCAACGCCCAGCTCGTATTGAGCAGCGCGGCCCGGGAGGGGGCGCGGCGGGCGGCGGTGGACGGCGGGGCTACCTTGCCCGCATTCCAGCGGATCCTGGATCAACTCGCCATGGGGAACCTCGATCCCCAGCGGGCCGACCTGAGCATAATCCCAAGGCATGCCGCATATGGATCGCCCATCGCCGTCACCCTCGACTACGAATACCCCATCTTCCTTCCCATCCTCCAGGACGTATTCGGGCCCACGATCGGACTGAGGGCGCAGGTAATCACCCGGAGCGAGAGGCTGCACGATCCGTGAAGTCGGGCGAAGAGCGCGGCGGGGCTCTGGTGATGACCGTCCTCCTGTTGCCCATCCTCCTCTTGTCTCTGGCCCTGGTGGTGGATGCCGGTCTGGTGTTCCTGGCGCGGCAGCGCGCCCAAGGCGCCGCCGACATGGCGGCCCTCGCGGCGTGCCAGGAGTTGGATCTCGAGTCGCTGGCCAGGGGAGAACTCGTCTTGGATGAAGTCCGGGCACGCGCGGCCGCGTCGGCGTACGCTATCAGCAACCTGGCGGCCGGTTTTCCGGAAATTGAGTTGGCGAGAGAGGCGATTATCAGGGTGCAGGTCCATAATCCTACCCTTCAGGCGCCGGACTGGGACCGGATCACGGGAAGGGAACTCGTGCATCCCACAGTGTGCGTAGTCATCGAACTCCGGGTGCCCCTGCGCCTGTTGCGGATCCACGGGGGCGGGATCTGGATCCGGGTCCATGCCGATGCCAGCGTGGTCATCCCCTGAGCTGCGGCGGGAGTGATCGCGGTCATTTGCCAGGTCGTGGCAGGATTGCGGTGACTACAGATAGAATTTCCCATGACCCGGCAGTTGGGTTCACAATGCGTGGATTCGGTCGATAATGATCTAGAAGGAGATCGGGCCCTGATGATGTCGTCCGGTATGTTCCGGCGATGGCTGAAGTTCGGCGGGTCGGGAGGACGCAGCGGGGGTCCGGGATGGCTTGCCAGGTCATTCCGGGTCTACGCTATGGCCGTCGGCTTCGGCGGTCTTGCCTGGATGGCCTGGTCGCTGCAGACCGTCGAAGTCGCCGATTGGGGTTCCGTGGGGCTGTTCACCGCTTTCGCCATCCTGGCCGAGTGGTCCTACGTCCAACTCGCGGAAGGATTCATTTCCCCTTCGCTCGCCGTGCTGTTGCCGGCGGCAGTGCTGCATGGGCCGGAACTGGCGGCGGCGATGGGCTCGGTGGGGTTCCTGCTGGGGCACGTGCTCCCCATCCGGAGAGATTGGCTGGCTGCCGTATTCAATCTAGGTCAGCTTGCAGCCTCCTTGCTCGTCGCCGGCGGCGTGTACACCCTGCTGGGGGGCCATACCGGGTTGGGGATGGGAGCGGTGCTGGACGTGGTCCCCTTGGCCGGGCTGACCATCGGTTACTTCGTGGTCAACCATGGCCTGGTCGGGATTCACATGTCACTACGCCACCGGCGCGTTGACTGGAAGCTGTTCTGGATCGAGCCGGCCCGCGTTGACCTGGTTACTTTCGCCATCTGCGTTCCCATCGGCGTCGCCGTCCTCATCCTGTACCGCGTGGCCGGCCCCTTCATCGCCGACAGTCTGTACGTGGCCCTATTCATGGGAGCGCACCTCCTGCGGGTGCTCGTACGGTTGGAGGCGGTCAACCGCGAACTCACCTCCTTGTATGAGACGACCCGGGAGTTGACCGGCACGCTCAGGGAGGACGAGGTGGAGAAGATCGCCTTCCGGGCGGCGGCGGCGCTGGCGCCCCATGACCGGGCGGTGTTTCTGCGCTGGGATCGGACCATCGAGCAGTTGGTGGTAGGCCGACTGATCCACCCGCAGGCCGACGACCTCCGAGGCGCCCGGATTCGGCCGGGTGAGGCACTGGTAGGTGAGGTGGCACTGACCCAGGAGGGCAAGGTGATCATCGATGGTCGAAGCCAGCCGGGGATGCGCCTGATCCCGGCCGACGATCCGATCATCGGATCCGCCCTGGCCGTACCGTTGGTGGCTGATGGCCGGCTCGTGGGAGTGCTGGCGGTCAGCCGGTCGGTACCCGGCACGTTGAATAAGGGGCACTTGCGGGTGATGAGCATTCTGGCCGGGCAACTTGCCACGGCGGCCGACCGCGCTTCACGGTACCAGGAGGCTAGCCGCTTGGCGATCACCGATTCGAAGACAGGCATCTTCAACTACCGCTATTTCTACGAGCGCCTGCGGGACGAGATGGCCAAAGCTGACGACCTCGGGACTTCCGTCTCGCTCATCTTCATCGACATCGATTTCCTCAAGGAGATCAACGACCGCTATGGCCATGCTATGGGCGATGCCGCCATTGAGGAAGTGGTGCGGGTCATCGGTCAGAGTATCCGTACCACCGACGTGGCCGCCAGATACGGCGGCGAGGAGTTCGTGATCGCCTTGCCCGGCGCCGAGCCCGCCGAGGCCTTGGCCGTGGCCGAACGGATCCGCGTCGCGGTGGAGCGGACGCCGTTCGGGAAGACGGCGGAGGATGCTCCCATCCGGACGACCGTGAGCGCAGGCATCGCGACCTACCCGCATGACGCGGGAATGGTGGACGACCTCATCTTCCGGGCCGATGAGGCGCTATATGTCGGGAGCAAGCGGCGCGGCAGGAACCGGGTGGCGGTGTACCAGAGCCTGAGTGAGCAGCCCTCTTGAGCGGCGCCGTGACTGGCCTGGGGGACGATACGCACCATGGTCACGGTAGGGGCGGGTTCTGA
>DOZU01000074.1 GCA_003517845.1 Clostridiales bacterium
CGAACCGTAGTTTGCGATCAGCAGCAGCGAGTCCTTATCCAATCGCCATTCCTCCCTATGGGGGGGTAGGCCTTGTCTTGGCCTACTTCACCTAGCCTGCGGCTGTGAAGGCGTCCCCTCCCTAATGTAGGTCACTTCGCCATTCGGGGCATAAACCCTTTTCGGGGTCTGCCCCGCCGGACCCGGACATCATTCACCGGCTTCCGGAACAGGGTGACCGCCACATGCCGTATCATCGGCACCCGGACCTCGTACCCGATGATGGCAGGATCGCTCCGCAGTCCATCCACGTCCGGCATGGGTATGCGCTGGGCTGCGTCGATCTCACCTGCCCGCAACGCCATGATCCGCGTCATATGATCGGGTATGACGCGGAAGCGGATCCGCTCGAGGCGGGCCTCCCGGCAACAGGTAGGTCACGTTCATGTACATGTTCTCGCCGAACAGCAGCGGCCGATACCACTCCGGCTTATGGAAGAAACCCGGCCGTTCATCGACCTTGACGATCTGCACCTCGACCATTGCCGCCCTCCTGTCTGCCGCTTGCCGCGACGTCCTGTATGCGAGCCCGGGGCTCAGGGCCCCGGGCCTCTTCGTGCTGACCTGGAACTCGCTATGGCTATAAATAGGGTTGCTGATTCGCTACTATCGGCGCGGTTCCTTCCTGCCGGCCGACATTTTGGGGGCCGCCGGTCCAGCCATCCCCGATCTCAGCAGCTCTTGCATGGACGCAACCCATCTCCTGAGCCCGACGCGCCGCACGCGGAACTGGCGCTGTCCTTGCCCCGCGCACTGCCGATCTTGAAGTTGATGAGCCGGGCAGAGTTGATGATGACCAGCACCGAGGCGACGTTGTGCACGACGGCGGCGCCGATGGGCGTCAGGTCGCCCCGGGCCGCAAACACCATGCCGACCGCGTTGATCAGCAGGGCGAAGACGATGATGTTCTGGCGGATGATACCGTACGCCTTGCGGCTGAGCCGGAACACCCCGGGCACCGCCGTGAGATCGTCGGACATGAGCGCGATGTCGGCCGCCTCGATGGCCACGTCGGTGCCGGCCACGCCCATGGCGATCCCCACATCGGCGGTGGCCAGGGCGGGTGCGTCATTCACGCCGTCGCCGATCATCGCCACCTGGTAGCCCTGCGCCTTCAGTTCGGCGACCACCGCCGCCTTGTCGGCCGGCAGGACCTCAGCCCGGAAGTCATCCACGCCCAGCCGGGCGGCCACGCCCCGGGCGG
The DNA here is from genome assembly GCA_003517845.1 of Clostridiales bacterium. Lineage (GTDB taxonomy): Bacteria > Bacillota > Sulfobacillia > UBA995 > UBA995 > UBA995. The sequence goes on from DOZU01000074.1 coordinate 1,244, forward strand.
CCCGGGTGTTATCGCCGGTGAGCATCATGACCTGCTTGAACCCAGTCCGCTTCAATTCCTGGATGAAGCCCGCAGCCTCAGGGCGGATGGTGTCGCAGACGGCGACGCCGCCCAGCGGCGTCCCGTCGGAAATGACCACCAGGGCGGTGAAACCCTGTTCCTCGCGGCTGGCCAACCATTCCTCAGCGGCAGCCGCCGCTCCCTTCGGGAGGTCGGCCAGGGCCCGCCGGTTGCCGACCACCAGCGCGCGCCCATTGAACGTAGCCCGCACGCCCATCCCCGGCACTTGCTCGAAGGTGGCGGTCGAGGGCACATTCAGACCTCGTGCCGTCGCATGGGCGGCGATCGCCCGGGCGATGGGGTGCTCGGAACGGCTCTCCGCCGTAGCGGCGGCCAGCAAGACGTCGTCGGCCGAAGCGCTCTGGCCGTTGAAGGCGGCGACTTCTTCCACTTGCGGCCGGCCGAAGGTGAGCGTCCCCGTCTTATCCAGGATGATGGCGTTGGCCTTCCCGGCGCCCTCGATGGTCATGCCTCCCTTGACCAGGACGCCCTGACGGGCGGCGCTGCCGATGGACGCGACCACCGCGGTGGGCGTCGCCAGCACCAGCGCGCACGGGCAAGCGACCACCAGGACGGAGACGGCCCGAATCACGTCGCCGGTCAGCGGCCAGACGATGCCGGCGATGACCAGCACCAGCGGGGTGAACCAGGTGGCAAAGCGGTCGGCAGCCTTCTGGCCTTCGCCCTTGTTCTCCTGGGCCTCGCGGACGATGCGGATGATCTGGGCGAGCGAGGTGCTGGAGCCTACCCGCTCGGCGACTACCTCGATGGCCCCTTGCATGCTGATCGTGCCGGTGAACACCGGATCGCCCTCGACCTTGTCAACCGGCATGGACTCGCCGGTTATGGACGACTGGTCGAGGGCGGCGAAGCCGTCCACCACTTTGCCGTCGACCGGGACGCGGGCCCCGGGCTTCACCAGGACGATGTCTCCGACCTGCACCGACTCGATCGGCACCTCGCGGTAGGCATCACCCACCTTGAGCAAGGCTATCTCCGGAGCGAGCTCCAGAAGACCCTCGATCGCCCGTCTGGTCCGGCGCAGCGTCCGGTTCTCGAGGGCCTCGCCGAACAACATCATCAAGGCAACTATCGCGGCCGCCCGGAAGTCTTCCACGATGACCGTGGCGACCAGGGCGATGCTCACGAGTATCCCCGAGGTGATCCGGCGCTTTTGCCAGGTGACGATGGCGGTGGACTTCATGATGACCAGGGCACCCAGGGCCGCACCGATCAGCGATACGTCAAAGCCCAAGAGCCGGTTCGCAGCACCCTGCCAGCTCAGGATCAGGGTGAGCAGGATGATGCCCGGCATGGCGTAGTCTCTTGCATCCTCGAGCAGGAAAGTGAGCGCCTTTGCCGTACTGCGCTCCTTGGCCGGCTGGTGATGGTCGTGCCTGTGGTCGTGATCGTGGTCGTGGTCGTGGTCGTGGTCGTGCGCCGAACCCTTCGGAGCATGGTGTTGTTTCGCCTTGGCGGCGCGGCCCTTGTTGTCCTTTTGGGCCAACAGATCGGGGTGATCTCCTTCGTGCACGCTGTTCGCTCCTTTGTTCGAGATCCTCGTCGCTCAACTGCCATGGGGGGATGGGGCTGGGGCCTGTTTGGGCTGCTAGGGTTAGGTGTGCAGTGGGGTCCCTCCCCTTACCATATAGTCGATTGTATTCAGCGTCAAGGCGGAATTTCCTCCTGGGCGTCGGGAGACTTGCGATCGGGTCAGGCAGGAACTTGTGGATGGCGGTGGATACCCCTCCGCCCGTGCGCCAGCACTACCTCGCCGTAATCGCGCCGCTCAGCCGCCAGCATGTTGGTCGCGATGTCATGGCCGCGAGCAGTCGGCCCGGCCCTGGGCCTCCAGCCAGGCGAGGGCGGCTTGCTCGACTCTGGCTTCGGTGAAGGCACGCTGACTCACGCAGCCAACTCCTGACGCACTTGCTCTCGGCCTGACCACAGCACCGGCCTTACATCGTAGTTTCGCAGCCCATGGAGCACGGATTCGGAAACGGGATGCTCGGAATCGTTCAGGATTGCATACGCGCGAGACTCTGGAGGCCGCACGTCGCGGGTATCGTGCCAGGAGAAGGCCATCACCTGCGCGGTGTCCCTGCTCGGCCGGTGACCTGAACTCCGAACCCGTTGAGTGTCACCTTGAGTAAGGCCTGCCGCTCAGGGCTGTCGAGCCTGCATCCGGATTGTTCCAAGTCGGCGAGGACGTAGCCCCCGTCGGTCAGGAGGTAGCCGCCGTCGCGACGCTTGGCGTAAATCTGCAGGTGATCGTCATGTCGGTCTGAGTACGGCGTCGTGATCTCGATCCAGTCTCTAACTTGACGCAGCGTCGTCTTGTCACGTAGCCACGCCCAGTACTGGTCCAGCAACGCCTGCGCTTCGTTGATCGTGTGAAGAGCCCCCGTCGGATCCTGGGCGGTTCGACGACGTTGCAGCACCGCATGAAGTCGTCGAGCATCTGCGACGCATTCGCAACATCCCGGAAGGCGCCCGTCGGCACTGGCATTGCCCATTTGTCGGCGAACCCCTCCCGGTAAAGGTGCGGATGTGGTGCATCGATCTCCACACCGGGCGGGTTCCGGTGCGGGGTGGCGCCGAAGTCTAGCCGCACCAGGACCACTATCTGGCGCCCTCGATTCTGGTAGGTCCCCTTCGCGAGGTCGACCCGCCCTCGCCTCCGGTCGAGCAGGAAGCATTCTCTCCGATCGGCAGAAACAAGCGGAATGGAGATCGCCCCACCAAGTTCCGATAAGCCCACTCTGTCCCGTCAACTCTATGTTTCGCCATCGCGATGAGAGCATCCGCCTCCGCCTGCGTCAGAGTGACCTCCGCCATCAGGAGGCCATCCCGATGCACCGCTCTACATCCCTCACCCGCAGCCCGCCTGAGAACAGCTGGGGCTGGAGCGCGTCGGGAATTGACACGTGCCCCCATCCTTTGCTTGACCATTAGCCTCGCGTGCTGCCCGCAGGCGGGCCAGGGGGATCCAGCCTACCGGAACAGTTTCCGCATCCCCCGACCCACCGCCCGGCCCACGGCGCGGCGGCCGACCCGGCGGGCGATCTTGGCGGGGCTGCCGCTGCTCACCGCGGAGAAATCGCCCAGGAACCTGGCCAACTGGTACAGCACGCCCCGGGTCTTGTTGATCGAACTGCCTTTGTGGGCCATAGACTTCGCTCCCTCCCCTGCGCTTGATCCCCGGCCGCTTACCCCGTCCGCCCGGTCAATCGAGGGCGTGCGGTTTCCGTTCCGTGAGCGCGGCGATGGCGCTGATCAGGTCGCCCCGGCTGATGATGCCGACCAGCCGTCCCCGGCGGAGCACGGGCAGCCGGTTGATCTTGCGGCGGCACATCAGCTGCGCGACCGCTTCCAGACATTCGTCTTCGTCCACCGTGATCAGCTTCCGGGTCATCACTTCCTTGACCGGGGTCTGACCCACCTGGGCGAGACCCCGCCGGAAGGAGACGACATCGTCGAGGGTGGCGTGGGGGGAGACCCAGGCAAAAGGATCGCGTAGGCGTGTGAGCTGGACGCGCTGGCTGGCCAGGATCAGGTCGTGTTCCGAGATCATGCCGACCATCTGACCCGATGCGTCCACCACGGGCACGCCGCTGATCTTGTGTTGGTCGAGGAGTCGGGCCACTTCCGCCAAGGTGGCTTCGGGGCCTATGGTAATGACGGGGCCGCTCATCACATCGCGGGCTCTCAACGCTCACGCCCCCCGGATGCTAGTCTGGCGGAGTGATTCCCCTCGGAGGGTGCGGGTTCCTCTCTGGTCGCATCGGGACGCAGGACATCGCCGGGAGAACATGGAAGATGATGTTTCCCATAGAGAGGAGCATGACCTTGCGCATCGTCCAGCTGGCGGTACGAGCGTGGGACCTGAAGCTCGGGAGTCCGTTCACCATCTCCCTGGGGACCTTCCACGAAGCGCCGAATGTCCTGGTAGAGGTGGAGATCGAGACCGCGGAAGGCAGGAGAGTGCGGGGGTACGGAGAGGGCGCGCCCACCACCATGGTGGCCGGAGAGACCCGCGAGGGCACCCTGGCGTTCCTGGGGCAGGTCGCTCCCTTGCTGGAAGGGCGCGAAGCGGAGGACCTGGAGGGGATCCACGCGCTGTTGAACCGGGTCAGCCCCCGGCATTTCGCGGGCAAGGCCGCCGCCGATCTTGCCCTGCACGACGCCGTCGCCCGGGCGGCCGGGGTGCCGCTGGCCGGGTGGCTGGGAGGAGTGACCCGCCCTTTCCCCACCGACGTCACGGTTGGCCTGGATACCCCGGCGGCCATGGCTGACAGAGCGGAGAAGGAAGTCAGGGCCGGATTCTCGGTGCTCAAGCTCAAGTTGGGATCGACCGAGGCGGAAGATATGGAGCGGGTCCAGCGGGTGCGGGCCCGGGTAGGTCCCGGGGTCGGCCTGCGGCTGGACGCCAATCAGGCGTGGACGCCGCTCGCGGCCTTGCGGATCATCGAGCGGGTGGAGCCGCTCGGCATTGAGCTGGTGGAACAGCCGGTGCGGGCGGGGAATGTGCGGGGGTTGGCCGAGGTGGCCCAGAGGTCGCCGGTGCCGATCATGGCGGACGAAAGCCTGTTCACCCCCGAGGACGCTTTCCGGCTGGCCAACCAGCAGGCTTGCCACGTATTC
>DOZU01000075.1:0-3272 GCA_003517845.1 Clostridiales bacterium
CCTACACCTCCGTGGGCGTTAGCCTCCCCGGGCGCGCTCGGCTCGATACGAGAGGGCGGCCCGGCGGGCCTCGGTCAGGGCGGGAGCCGATCCTGCTCCCCGAGCGCAGGCGCCAGCTCTCGCAGCAACCGCCCCACTCGGGGGGCGGCGGCGCGGACAACCGCCAGGACATCCTCATGGTCAGGCGCCGCGCCAACGCCTACCCGATTGGCGATGCAGGACAGCACCAGCACCGACATCCCCGCATGCCGCGCCGCTATGACCTCGGGCACGGTTGACATCCCCACCGCATCCGCGCCCATCCGGCGCAACAGACGAGCTTCCGCCGCCGTCTCATAGCTCGGACCGGCCACGGCCGCATACACCCCTTTGTGCAATCGCACCCCGGCCCGGACCGCGGCTGCGCGCGCCCTCCTGGCCAGTTCGGGGGAATAGGCAGCGGCCATCGGGGGGAAGCGCGGCCCAAGCTCATCGAGATTGGGCCCGCGCAAGGGGTTATCGCCCAGCAGGTTCAAGTGGTCGGTCACCAGCATCAGGTCTCCCGGCGAGAGCTTGCGATTCACGGCCCCCGCCGCATTCGTCAGCACCAAAGTCCGGACACCTAGACGGGCGAGCACCCGGATGGGAAACACCACCGCGGACAGGGGGAGGCCCTCACAGTAGTGAAGGCGACCCCGCATCACCAGGGAAGGCACTCCCTTCAGGCGGGCCCGCAGCAGGCGGCCGGCGTGCCCGGCCACCGTCGCCGGCAGGAAGTGAGGGACGGCGGTGAAGGCCAGGTCGCCGTCAACCTCGAAGTCCCCGCCCAGAATATCGAGCCCCGACCCAAGGACGATCGCCAGCGACCGGCCGCCCCACCCCCGATCGCGAAGGAATCTGGCTGCTTCGTCCACGTGCTCCATCGCCATCGCCCGCGCCCCCCGTCAGCCCAGCAGTGCCGCCGCGAAACTGCAGCCGGGACCCGCCCCGGGAATGCCCAGCAATTCCGACACCGTCGCCGCCAGGTCGCACATGGTCATCCGAGTACCGAGGCCGGCGGACGGCGCCCGCGGTACCAGCACCGGAACGTACTCCCGCGTGTGGTCGGTAGCTGGCAGGGTGGGATCGCAGCCGTGGTCGGCGGTGATGAACAGCCAATCCTCGGACCCCAGTCGCCCTTGAAAGCTACCCAGCCAGCCGTCGAGTTCCTCCAACTCCCGGGCGAATCCGACGGGGTCGTTGCGATGCCCGTAGACCGTGTCCGTGTCGGGGAGGGTGCCCAGCACCAGTCCGGGACCAGCCTGACGGACAGCTTCCTCGAGACCCGCCGCCACTTCGCGATTGGTGGACCGCCGGAGCGACCGGCCGATTCCCCGCCCGGCAAACAAGTCCTCTACCTTGCCCACCGCCCATACTTCCTGACCGGCATCAGTGATCCGGTCGAGCAGGGTGGGCGCGGGCGGGGGCATCGCCCAGTCCCTCCGTCCGGCCGTGCGGAAGAACTTGCCACCCTCACCCTGGAAGGGCCGCGCTATTACCCGCCCCACCCGGGACAACCTCCGGGCGATCGCGCATAGCCGATACAGTTCCTCCCGGGGGACGACTCCCTCGTGGGCGGCGAGCTGCAGGACGCTGTCGGCCGACGTGTAGAGGATGGGATAGCCGGTCGCAAGATGCTCCTCACCCAGTTCCTGGATGATGGTCGTGCCGGATGCCGCCCGGTTGCCGAGGAACCGGGTTGACATGGCCGTCTCCATCGCCCGGAGGAGTCCCGGGGGAAAGCCTGACGGGTAAGTGGGAAAAGGCTCCGAGGGAATCACGCCCATCAGCTCCCAGTGGCCGCTGAGCGTGTCTTTGCCGGGAGCTGCCTGGACCATGCGGCCGTAGGCTCCTCTCCCCGACCATGCTCCGGACGGTAAGAGAATGGCGTCGGGTGCGACCCGCGCGATACCCGCCCCCACCAGGCAGGGCACGGCAAGGCCGCCGGCGGCCCGGGATACATTCGCCAGCGTGTCGGCACCCTGGTCCCCGAAGGCAGCGGCGTCGGGTAGAGCCCCCACTCCCAACCCGTCGACTACCACGACGAAGGTGCGCCGCGGCACACCATTCCCCCTTGCCGGAGCGTCGCCTCAGGCGCGGGGATGCGCCCGGGCATACACTTCTTTCAAGCGCCCGCCGGTGACCCGGGCGTACATCTGGGTGGTCGAGATGTCGGCGTGGCCGAGCATTTCCTGCACCGCCCGAAGGTCGGCGCCATTTTCCAGGAGATGCGTGGCAAAACAGTGCCGGATGGTGTGCGGGGTGATGACCTTGGCGATTTTGGCGCCAAGCGCGTACCGTTTGACGATCTTCCAGAAGCCCTGTCGCGTCAAGCGACGGCCGTGATGATTCACGAACAGGATGTCGTCATCGGGCTGGCCGCGTCCCAGCGCTGGACGGGCACGCAACAGATACTCGCCCACCCAGCGTTTTGCCACCGACCCCAGGGGGATGATCCGCTCCCTCGCACCACGTCCGCCGCAGCCTACGTGGCCGAGCGCCAGGTTGACATCGGAGCGATTCAGGGCCACAAGTTCGCTCACCCTGATTCCCGTCGCATATAGCAGTTCCAGCATGGCCCGATCGCGCAGCCCCGCCAGATCGTCCAGCCGAGGCTGCTGGAGGAGGCGCTCGATCTCCCCGACGGTAAGCACCCGGGGTAGTCGCTTCTGTAGCCTGGGCGATTCGAGGTGGGCGGCGGGATCGCGGTCAACCACCCCCGTGCGCAGCAGGTACTGATAGAAGGCCTTGAGCGCGGCCAAGCGCCGGGCGATGGTAGCGGTGGCCTTGCCCTGCTTCTGCATGTACAGGAGATAGGCGATTATGGTTGCCCGCGAGGCCTCCGCGGGCGACGTAAGCTTACTGCCGGCCAGGAATTCCGCGTACTGCCGCAGGTCGCGTCCATAGGACTCCAGCGTGTTCAGGGCGAGCTTGCGCTCGGTAGCAAGGTAATCAATGAATTTTCCGATCAGGTCATCCATCGTCGGGGTCCCCTTGGCGACAGGACCATCGCCGGTTACTCTAGCTTGCGCAGGCCATCACCGTTGCATCCTGAGCAGCGCCTGGCCTCATCCGCACTCCCTTCACCATTCAACATAATTCGCCCGGTCCCTCCCTTTATGGAAACTTCACCCGCAGCCGCCGCCCCGCATGAAGCGCTCCAGTTGCCGTGTGAACCAGATGACCTGCCGGTGCAACATCTCCCGCCAGGTCACTTCCACGAAGGGACCGGACACCGCCAGCCGATCCCCCAG
>DOZU01000075.1:3676-13316 GCA_003517845.1 Clostridiales bacterium
CCGCGATATCACCAACATGCGCGCACCTCGCCGGCGGGATGACCGGACTAGATACTTATGATCACCGGCCCAGGAGAATGCGCCGGGACACCGAACCTACTCTGACGTACAGGCAGTCGAATGCGGGGGCGGGTTCGGAACCCGCCCCTACTCTCAGCAGTAGTAAGGGCGGGCGTTCGGGTCTATCCTAGAACAGGCCGGGTACGCTGGGAGGAAGCGGAGACATGGAATGGTTGCTCGACCTGAACCACCAGATCAATGCCGTTATATGGGGTCCCCTCATGGTCGGCGGCATCATCATCGTCGGCCTGTATCTCACGCTGGTGTCGGGGGGAGCCCAGTTCCGCTACTTCCCTCGCATGTTGGGGGAGCTTGCGGGCCGACACCCGAGACCCGGCGGTCATGAGGGAGACGTATCGGCTTTCAAGGCCGTTGCCTCTGCCATGGGCGGGACGGTAGGAGTCGGCAACATAGTCGGCGTGGCTACCGCCATCTCCCTGGGAGGGCCCGGAGCCCTCCTCTGGATGTGGGTTTCTGGCCTGGTCGGTATGTGCACGAAAATGGTCGAAGTCATCCTCGCCGTCCACTACCGCGAACGAGAACGGCGTGGGCCCATGCTCGGCGGTCCCATGCGGTACATCACCGAGGGAATGGGGCGCCGGTGGCGATGGCTGGCCGTGCTGTTCGCGGTCTTCGGTGCCCTGGCCGCCTTCGGCATCGGCAACATGGTGCAGGCTAACTCCGTAGCGCACGGCCTGGAGCAGTTCGGACTGCCCCGAATCGCGTCGGGCCTCGGTCTGGTGGCACTCGTGGGCGTCGTGACCATCGGCGGCATTCGCCGCCTCGGCGAGGTTGCCGGGATCGTGGTCCCGGGAATGATCGTCCTGTATCTCGGGGGAGTGGCCGTCGTGCTCGCCGCCCACTTGCCCTACGTGCCGGCAGCCTTGCGCACCGTCTTGACCAGTGCGTTCACGCCGATCGCCGCCGTCGGGGGCTTCGCCGGGGCCACGGTGATGCAGGCGATGCGCTTTGGCATCGCCCGCGGCGTGTTCTCCAACGAAGCGGGGCTGGGCAGCGCCCCCATTGTGCATGCCGCCGCCGTCACCGACCACCCGGTGCGACAGGGTCTCTGGGGCATCTTCGAGGTGTTCGTCGATACGCTGGTCGTGGCCACGGCGACGGGGCTGGCCATCCTCGTCACCGGCACCTGGACCCTCGGGGACGAGGGGGCGGCCCTGACCATGCGGGCCTTTGACGCCGTCTTCCCCGCGGGGTGGGGTTCGGCCATTGTTGTCCTATCCCTGGGGTTCTTCGCCTACTCCACTATCCTGACCTGGTCCTTCTACGGCGAGACCTGCGCCGCCTATCTCCTGGGGGGCAGGATCCGCGCTCTGTACCGCCTGCTATGGCTGCCCTTCGTGCTCGTGGGAGCCCTGGGGGAACTCGCCCCGGTATGGGCGATTGCCGACACGCTGAACGCCTTCATGGCTGTACCCAACCTCATCGCCCTGGTCGCGTTGAGTGGGGTGGCGGTCCGCCTGCTGCGCGACTTTCGGGCCGGCGTCCCTCGCTGATGAACCAGTCGCCGTAGGGGCGGGTTCTGAACCCGCCCCTACCACCAGGGTCCGCTCACGGTTGTGGGCGAAAGCGAGGCTTGCCCCGTCTCAGCTGAGCACGGTTGCCAAGGGGACGTACGACACACCGGTGGCGGTAGCCACGGCCTCATAGGTGACCTGGCCTTCGAGCACATTTACCCCTTTCGCGAGGGCCGGGTTGGCCCGGAGCGCCTCCCGGAGCCCCTGATCGGCAAGTTGCAGGGCGTAGAGCAAGGTGACGTTGGTGAGGCCGAAGGTCGAGGTGCGGGGCACCGCTCCGGGAATATTCGGCACGGAGTAGTGGACCACGCCGTGGCAAACGTAAGTCGGGTCGGAATGGCACGTCACCCGATCGATGGTCTCGATCGAGCCCCCCTGGTCAATCGAAACATCGACGATCACCGACCCGGGCTTCATGGTCTTGACCATGTCCGCCGTCACCAACCGGGGAGCCCGGGCGCCAGGGATCAGCACCGCGCCGACCAACAAGTCAGCCCGGCGCACCGTGGCCGCCAGGCTGAAGGGATTGGACATCAGCGTGAGCATCCGGCCGCCATATACGTCATCGATGTAGCGCATTCGTTCCGCGCTGATGTCCAGGATGGTAACCAGCGCCCCCATGCCCATGGCCACGCGCGCGGCATTCAGGCCGACTATGCCGCCGCCCACGACCACTACCTCAGCGGGCGGAACTCCCGGTACGCCCCCCAGCAGGACGCCCCGCCCACCCTGGGGCTTCTCCAGCAGACGCGCCCCGATCTGGGTGGCCATACGGCCGGCCACCTCGCTCATGGGGGTGAGCAGCGGCAGGGAACCGTCCGGCAACTGAACGGTCTCGTAAGCGATGGCCGCTACTCGCCGGCGCATGAGGGCGCGGGTGAGTTCCGGTTCGGGCGCAAGGTGAAGATAGGTGAACAGGATCTGGCCTTCCCGGAGCAGGTCGAACTCGGGGGGAAGCGGTTCCTTGACCTTCAAGATCATCTCCGCGCGCGCGAACACCTCTTCCCTGGGGATGATATGCGCTCCTGCCCCCCGGAACTCGCCATCCTCAAAACCGCTGCCGATGCCCGCTCCCCGTTCGATCAACACCGTATGGCCTCGGCCGGTGAAGGCGGCGGCCCCGCCAGGAGTGATCGCAATGCGGTTCTCGTCCCGTTTGATCTCTTTCGGCACCCCGACGATCATATCGAGTCTCCCTCCACGGGATGTGCTGTCGAGGTTACTTTACACCCGAGGTGCGGGAAATCCTTCCGCTGTCCGGCCCGGCCCAGCCCGATCACGCTCGGCGGTGAAGGCTCACCGGGAGGCATGGCCGGCGACCAATCGCATCAGGCCCGGGGAGAGATACGCTTCGATCAGCCCGGCTCCCAGCAATAGGCCCGCCATGAGCAACACCGCGAAGGTGTAGGCCAGGATTTCTTCGAGGAGCGGTCGCGGCCGTGACTCGGTCCTACGTCTCAGCAACCGCAAGGAGTAGGCCAGCGCCGCGACGGCGCTACCGGCTATGGCCGGCAGGGCAAGCAAGTTCTGAGGCAGTACGCCGAGGGCTGCCAGGAGCAGGCCCATCGTCCCCATTTCCTCCACCAGGAAGCCGACGGTGAAGCCGAGCACCAGCCCGCGCAGGAACACGACTGCCCCCACGACGGGGGCGCCGATGCCGGTCAAGCCCAGGAGCCAGATGAAACCCAGCGTCTGCAGGTTCTGCCGGTACGTCGCGCTCAGGGCTTCGGCGGGCTCGGTCCTCAGGCGCCCGTCGACCAGGCCGCGCAGGAACACTTGCAGATGGGCGGCAAGCTCAGCGCGTTCCTCCGCGTCCAGGACCGTGGCGGCCGATGACCCGAGGATCACTCCCAGGACGAGGAGGGTCAATACCACTGCGCACAGGGGAATCTGTCCCCGAAGGTGCCGTTCGATGGTGTCCTTCAGCACCGGTTGTCCCCTCCCCGAGGAGCGTATGCGGGGGGAGGGCCGGTTTCGACCGGGCCACGGGGACCCGGTCAGCGCCCGGGCAACCGTCGGGCCGCCAGGAGCAGGCCGGCCACCGTCTTGGCGTCGCGGAGTTGACCGATGTCGATGGCGGTCAAGGCCTCGGTGAAGTCGACCAGATGGAGGGTAAGCTCTTCATCCGCGTCGGGGCGGCGGCAGGCAGGGTGGAGGTCGGTGCCCAGGAACACATCCAGGAATTCGGTGGAGTAGCCGGGGCATAAGTAGAAGCCCCCAAGACGTTCGATGGTCCTCGCCTGGTAGCCGGTCTCCTCCTGGAGTTCCCGACGGGCGCATTCCTCCGGCGTCTCGCCCGGGTCGATAGTGCCCGCGGGTATTTCGAGGAGCGGCCCTCTTGCTCCCGGGCGGTGTTGCTCCACCAGCAGGACCTCCCGGGAGGTGGTCATAGCTACTATCGCCGCGGCGCCGGGGTGCTCGACAATCTCCCGCAAGGCGATCCGGCCCGTCGCCAACTTGACCTCTTCGGTCTTAACGGTCAGCAGTCTGCCCCGGTACACCACTCTGCCTGCCAGTCCCCATCCCCCCCTTCCCCCCCAGGCGAGCGGCTGCGGCGCCCGCGGCGCCCGCCGCCAGGAAGAACTCCCGGTCCTGAGCGGGAGCCCTTCCCATGGTCCGAGCAATCATGCCTTCGCGTTCCAGGCAGGCCAAAGCGGGTTCGCCGGGCTCCTCCACCACTTCGTGCCGGTCGATCACGCCGGCCGCGGCGAGCTGGCGGTAGAGCACCTCCCGGGCGGAAGGCGGAAGGCGCGGCACAGCCACAACCGCCCGCGTTGCCGAGACTCGTCCCAGCGAAGTCAGGCAGTGGTGGCTAACACCCTGGTGCCGCGGCCGTGGGTCGGCGAAGCTCACCCGCAAAGCCGCCACCGGCCGCCCTCCCAGCCGGTTGACCCGATCGACGATCTCGCCCTGTTCGATCGCGGTGAATCCCCAGCGGGTCCCGGTACCCACCCCTCCCGGCCCCATCGCAGCCACCACGAAATCCGCCTGGAGCGCGGCTCGGGCTGCCAGCAACCCGGTATACTGATTCACCGTCTCGTAATCGCCCCCAAAGGCGTGTCCCGCGGTAATCGTACCCGCCAGCCAGCCCCGTCCCCGCAACTCGTGCACCAGCCGGCTGAAGGCCAGGGGCAGCGCTCCGCCGTCGGTCATCAAGTAGGCGACCCGGGGAGGGCGCTCCAGGGCCGCTCGCAGCCCGGCCAAGATCGGAGAAAGCTGGCTATGAACGCAACCCACCACGACCACCATACCTGCCAGGTCGGTGGTGGCCTCGAGGGCGTCTCTGGCCGGATGCCCCTCCTCTTCAACGGCAAGGCACCGGAATTGAACGGGCGTGTAGCGCAACTTCATGATGTGACCGGGTCCTTCTTCGTCCCGTCGCTCGCGACCCTCTACCGCCACTGCAAAATGGTAGCCCCCGGTCCCCAGACCTAGAGACACGGCGGTCGTGTTCAGGAGGACCCGGTCGCCCGGGGCTATCTGGCCTGTCAGCTCCCGGTAAGCGACTGCCTCACTCAGCCCGGGCGACCCATCAAACTCGACGCCGAGCAGGCTGACCCCGGGCCACTCGCTCGTCACTCGGAGCACCGTCGCCATCCGCAGCTCCGAGGATCGGAAGCCCTTCCGCTCCATCCGTCAGGCCGACCTCGTCGCTAGCATGCCGGGCGGCGAGCCCCATGCCGCGCGAGTTCCATCCCCCGCCGCAGGGCGTCCTGGTTGAGCGGGATGAGGTTGTGACGATGCGGGGGCAAGGCCTTCGTGAGCGACTCCACCACCGAGTCGGGCCGCACCAGCCGGGTGATCTCGAGCAGGGCCCCCAGTGCTACCATGTTGGCTACCCGGTCGTTGCCTATCTCCTCGGCGATGGCCGTGGCGGGGATGCTCAACGCTCGGACGTCCGTTCGCCGGACGCTTCGCCCGGCCAGCGTGGCGTTTACCACGAGCAGCCCCTCCTCCCTCACCCGGTCCTCGAACTTGTCCAGGGAGGGCAGGTTCATGGCTACCACGGCGGCCGGGCGTTCCACAACCGGCGAACCGATGGTTCGAGGGGACAGGATTACCGTGCAGTTGGCCGTGCCGCCTCGCTGTTCCGGGCCGTACGACGGCATCCACGTCACCTGCAGACCTTCGAGCATGCCGGCATACGCCAGCAACTGCCCCATGGACATCACGCCCTGGCCCCCGAAGCCGGCCATGATCACCTCGTACTGCTTGTCCATGGCTCACCCCACCCGCTTTCTACTCGGTCCGCCGCCGGGGTCCTCCGGTCCGTCCCGGAACTCGCCGGGCGGGTAGTACGGGACCATCACTTCCTCTACCCAGCGCAGCGCCTCCCGCGGAGTCATGCCCCATCCGGTCGGGCAAGTCGATAGCAGTTCCACGAGGCTGAATCCCTTGCCCGCGAGTTGCGTCTGGAAGGCCTTGCGGATGGCGTTGCGGGCACGCCCTATTTCCGGCGGTTTGGTCAACGGGTATCTTGCCAGGTACGCTACCCCCCGGACCTGTTCCAGGAGTTCTGCTACCCGCAGCGGATACCCCTCGCGCGGCGCCTCGCGGCCGGCTGGAGAAGTGGTCGTGAGTTGTCCGAGGAGGGTGGTCGGCGCCATCTGGCCGCCGGTCATGCCGTAGATGGCATTATTGATGAAGATCACGGTGATGTTCTCTCCCCGGGCCGCGGCATGAATTATCTCCGCCATGCCTATGGAAGCCAGGTCGCCGTCGCCCTGATAGGCGAACACGGTGCGGTCGGGCAGGGCTCGCTTCACCCCGGTAGCCACCGCCGGCGCCCTCCCATGGGAAGCCTGGATCATGTCGTAGTCGAAGTAATCATAGGCCAGGACCGAGCAGCCTACCGGCGCGACCCCGATGGTTCGGTCGGCGACGCCCAGCTCGGTGATGACCTCGGCTATCAGCCGATGGGCGATGCCGTGGGTACAGCCTGGGCAGTAGTGGGTCGGGCAATCCGTCAGCCCGGCCGGTCTTTCAAAGGCAACCCGCATTGATCGCGCCCCCTTCGTAGACCGCCGTAACGTGCTGGCCAATCTCCTCCGGCGAGGGCACCACTCCGCCGGTCCGACCATAGAATGCCACCGGGACCCGCCCGCAGACCACGGAACGGACATCCTCCACCATCTGGCCGGCGCTCATCTCCGCGACCAGGACCGCGCGAATGCGCCCCCGCTGCAATAGCCCCGCCAACGCCGGGCCGGGGAACGGCCACAGGGCGATGGGACGGAACAACCCGACGGCCAATCTCCGATCGCGCAGTCCCTCCAGGGCGGTACGGCAGATTCGGGCCACGGTGCCGTAAGCCACCACCAGCACCTCAGCGTCGTCCGCCCACGCCGCCTCCCATCGTTGCTCGCCGGCTTCCATCTCCCGGTACTTGGCCTGCAGGCGGCGGTTGTGCTCCTCGCACGCCTCCGCCTGCAGGTAGAGCGAGTTGATCACCCGTTTTGGGCCGCCTCGACGGCCGTCAGTCGCCCAAGGTTTCACCGGCAGATCCTCCGGGTGCGATAGGGGAGGCAAGTTCACCGGTTCCATCATCTGCCCGAGCAAGCCGTCGCCCAGGATCAGCGCGGGATTCCGATAGTGGTCGGCTCGATCGAGTGCCAGCCCCGTCAGGTCCACCATTTCCTGCACGGTCGACGGAGCGTATACCAGCAGGCGATAGTCGCCGTGGCCGCCCCCTTTCACCGCCTGGAAGTAATCGGATTGGGCGGGTTGAATGGTGCCAAGTCCCGGTCCGCCCCGCATGATGTTCACGATCAGCGCGGGCAGTTCCGAGCCGGCCAGGTAGGAGATGCCTTCCTGCTTGAGACTGATCCCCGGCGATGAGGATGAGGTCATGACCCGCACCCCGGCGGCGGCGGCGCCATAAACCATGTTGATGGCTGCTACCTCACTCTCAGCCTGGACGAAGACACCACTCACCTGCGGCAAGCGGTGCGACATGTACTCCGGTATCTCGTTCTGGGGAGTGATCGGGTATCCGAAGAAAAACCGACATCCGGCGCGGATGGCCGCCTCCCCCACCGCTTCATTCCCCTTCATCAGCACCAGCTCTTCCAAGCTGCATCTCCTCCCGTCAGGCGCCCGCCGCCCGCTTGTCCGGGCGGTAAACGGTGATCGCCAGGTCAGGACACATCCGGGCGCAGAACATGCATCCCGTGCAGCGCTCCTGTTCCGTGACCGTCGCAGGGTGAAATCCCTTGCGGTTCAAATGCCCGGCAAGATGCACGATCCCCTCCGGGCAAACTTCGATGCAAAGCTCACAGCCCTTGCAGCGCTCCTCGTCGAATACCGCCCGCTTCTCCATGCGCTTCCCCCCTGATGTACCCTCAGTCCCACCTGGCCCACGGGGAGGCCAAGTGCAGGTGATTGTCGATGGCCATTACCGTTCCCGGAACATCCAACCCATCGGCCAGGTCCCGCCGGGCCGCCACGAACGCCACGGGCAATCCGAGCTGCTCCGCTGCCTGCCGAATCACTCGATCTCCGTCCTGGATGATCTTCCGGGTCGTGCGGTCGCCCAGATGCGTATTGGACACGAGGCCGGTGACGCCGATCCGTGCCGCCGCGGCCAGCCGCCGCACCGCATGTATGATCGACTGCGCATCGCCGCTGAACGGGCGGCGAGCGTTGACCACGTACAAAGCACTATGCGGCGCGGCCGAAAGCTGATCGTGCCATGCGCCGAGCACGCGAGTGCCGATCGCGTCCCCGCCCAGGTCCACTACGACCGGCTCCCGGTCCGATCCCAGCACTGCCCCGACCTCTGCGGGGACGGCCGGCAGGTCGGCGGCCTCGAACGGCGCCCGCGGCGCGACCAGCCTGACCCCCGCCTGCTCCAGCAGGTCACGCAAGTCCCGGCTGCGGTAAAAGGGGGTGACCGTGTCCAGGTCCACCAGCCATGGTCTGGCCCTGGCATCAGCCAGGGCCAGCACGTAATTCACCGCTATCTCGGTCTTGCCGCTTCCGAACCTTCCCAGGAATACCGTAACCCGCGGTGTCCCCGAGCGCGTAGTCGCCCCTCCTCGGGTTCAGGCTGGCAGATACAGGTGGTGCAGTTGCCCGATGGCGTTCATCCGCCCTTCTGCCATCCGGTCCGCCGCTCGATAGGTCGGGATGCCTTCGCTTGCCGCCAGCTCCAGCACCCGGCGGACGTTATCCTGGATGGTTCCCGCCCGCTTCAGGGCACGGTCGCGGTCGTACGCGCCCTCGAGTTCGTCCGCCACATTGATCACGCCGCCTGCGTTGATTATATAATCCGGCACATACAGTATACCACGCCGTTCAAGCTCTTCGCCGTCGGACTCCGTGGCGAGTTGGTTATTCGCGCCGCCGGCCACGATCGCACACTTGAGGGCGGGAATGGTCCGCGAGTTGATGGTCGCCCCCAGGGCGTTGGGGGAGAGGATATCGCAACGCACGCCATGGATGGCATCGGGCGCGGCCACCTGAGCGCCAAACTCCCGGGCCACCCTCTCCGCCCGCTCGGCCGCGACATCCGCCACCACCAGTTGGGCGCCCTCATCCGCCAGATGGCGGGCCAGGGGGTAACCGACATGTCCTGCACCCTGGATGGCTATGACCCGGCCCTTCAATGACTCATCGCCCCAGCGCATGGCGGACGCAGCCTTCATGCCCCGCCAGACCCCCAGGGCGGTCACCGGGGACGGGTCACCGCTCGAACCGGACGCGGACAGGCCAAGCACATAATCCGTCTCGCGGCCGATCACATCCATGTCTTCAACCGAAGTCCCCGAGTCCTCAGCCGTGTAGTAGCGCCCGCCCAGCGTCTGAACGAAGCGTCCGAAGGCGCGCAACAACAGCTCATTCTTGTCCCGCCGGGGATCGCCGATGATCACGGCCTTGCCGCCGCCTATATCCAATCCGGCCGCGGCGTTCTTGTAGGTCATGCCTCTTGCCAGCCGCAGGACGTCCATTATGGCGTCGTCCTCATCGGCATAGGGGTACATCCGGCAGCCGCCCAGTGCCGGTCCCAGGGTCGTGCTGTGAATGGCGATCAGCGCTCTCAGTCC
>DOZU01000075.1:13656-14658 GCA_003517845.1 Clostridiales bacterium
GAAACCCGGTCGTGGCAGACCACGAGCTGTTCAAAACCATATCGGGTCATGTGCGCGAAGATTTCCACTGCCCCTCAACCTCCCAGCGCTATCGAGTAGCCGGTCCCTTGGGGGACGGCACGTGGATCCGCCCCAGACCGGCCAGGGCGGCCAGCCTTCGCTGGACCATGAGATCCGCGGCCCGGTGAGTGGGGATGCCCTCATCGCGCGATATGGCGAAGATGGCCAACAACCGGTCATAGATCGCGGCGGTCCGAGCCAGGGCCCGTTCGCGCCGGAACTCGGGGAACTCCTCGGAGACCTGAATCAGACCACCCGCGTTCACCACGAAGTCGGGAGCATACAGGACCCCCATCTTGTACAGCAGGTCGCCGTGACGGTCCTCAGCCAACTGGTTGTTGGCCCCTCCGCTCACGGCCCGACAGCGCAGGCGGGGGATGGTCTCATCGTTCAGGATGCCGCCCAGCGCGCACGGGGAGAAGACGTCACAGGGCACGTCATAGATTGCTTCCGGCGGACACACCTCCACCGTATGCTCCGCGACGACCTCTCGGACCCGTTCGGGGTCAGTGTCGGTCACCGTGACGCGGGCGCCTTCCTGACACAGATAGCCTACCAGTTTGGCGCCGACCTTACCCAGGCCCTGGACGGCCACGGTCCTGCCGTCAAGCCCCGCATGCCCGGTCAAGTCCTGGATACAGGCCTTGATGCCTTTCCAGACGCCGAACGCGGTCGTGATCGACGAGTCTCCGCTGCCGCCGTGTTCTTCCGGCAAGGCGACGAGGAATCGCGTTTCCCTCGCCGCCCATACGAGGTCCTGAGCAGTGGTGCCAACATCGGTACCGGTGATGAACCGTCCTTGCAGGGATTCAACGTGCCTGCCCAGGGCCCGGAACAATACCTCATCCTTGCCGGTGTCCGGATCACCCCACACGACAGCCTTGCCGCCGCCGAAGTCGCTCCCCGAAGCCGCGCTCTTGGAAGTCATCCCATGCGAAAGCC
>DOZU01000205.1 GCA_003517845.1 Clostridiales bacterium
TCGCCTCGCGCACGAACTCCTCAAATGGGGTGCCCCGGCACTGCATGAACAGCTTCTGGCCGAGGAAGAGCGCGAGCGCCTCGCCTTCTTTGAGCCGTATCACGGGCAGGGAGAAGGATTCCGTGTAGTAGTAACCGCGACGCCCGCGATCGTACTCGATGGGAGCGCGGAAGAGGTCCTTGAGGCGTTCGATGTCGCGTTCTATTGTCCGGCGGGAGGTCTCCAGGCGCTGGGCCAGCGAGGAGGCATTGGGGTAGGCGCGGCCGGCGATCTGCCGATGGATCTCGCACACTCGCCAAAACCCGATGATATTCGAGCCGCCTTCCGGTGAAGGCAACTTGACCGGTTCACCTCCGCGGGTGACAGGCGCGACATTGGCGGACTCGATGCAGGATTCTGCAAGTGCTGGCATAGTCCTCCTCGGACCGCGCGAACCGACAGTACAGAGTTCATGCTCGTCCTGGCCTGACCCGCGCAGCGTCTTACCATCGATGACGGCCGCTTCGTGAGGCCCTGCCCGGCCCCTTGCTGGTGGCACACACTCAAAGCCCCAAAAGTATCGCGCTAAGCCCGTCTGTCTCGTCAGATACACCGCTTTACCGGCGGAGCTTCTTGACCGCGGGCGCTGGCCGGACAGGAGAAGCCTGATGACGGCGATTTTCAGCTTCGTTGAAGTTTTCTGTAGCTGGCGGCGGAGGTGTCTCACCTCATATTGACACGAAGGGCGTGCGGTCGCTCAAGAGACGCATGTCACGGAAAAAACTGACCACGGGGCGGTAATCCAGCTTGAGGTTCACGCCGTGGTGATGGTGGGCGAGCGACGGAGACATTGGGCTGGCGGCTACCTCAACTCCCGACGAGTACGAAAGGATAACACTGGACGTGCGCAGAACCGTCGAACCACCGATGGCTAGTCAGATTCACAGCCCACGGGGACGGGGTGACGCCAGGAGCGCCGCACAGCGCTGGGCGGCGCAGGGCTTGCAATGAGTGGCACCTACGCAATCGAGACAACTGGCCTGTCCAAGGCGTACGGCCGGGTGCTCGCCGTCGACTCGGTCAGTCTTCAAGTGGTGCCGGGAGAGATCTATGGCTTCGTCGGCCTGAACGGTGCGGGGAAGACCACGACGATTCGCGCCCTGCTAGGGATGATCCGTCCGACTGCGGGGTCCGTCGGAATGCTGGGCCATACCGTCACTCCCGGCGCCCGAGGGCCGTGGCACCGCGTCGGCCATCTAGTCGAGAAGCCCGCGGCCTATCCCGAACTCACCGTTCGGGAGAATCTGGAGATTGCCCGTCGTCTCCACGCCGTCTCGAGCGCGCATGCCGTATCCCGCGTCGTTGAGCGCATGGGTCTCACCTCCGAGGCTGATCGAAGGGCGGGCGTGCTCTCCACGGGCAATCTGCAACGCTTGGCGCTCGCGCGGGCGCTCCTGCACGAGCCAGAACTGCTGATCCTCGATGAGCCCGCCAACGGCCTCGACCCGGCGGGCGTCGTGGAGATCCGTCAACTCCTGGTAGCGCTCGCTCGCGATCAGGGCGTCACCGTGTTCATGTCCAGCCACATTCTGCCGGAGGTCGGTCGCCTCGCAACGCGGGTCGGCATCATCCATAAGGGGCGTCTGCTCGAGGAGTTCGATGCGCGTCGGCTGGAGGAAGTCCAGGCGCTTCGGCTGGAGGTGGAGACCCGCGACCTGCGGGCCGCCGCAGCCGTACTCACCGATGCTGGATATGCCGTTAGCTGGCAGTCAGGCGAAGGCAAGATCGTCCTGCGTGAGCCCCGAGCCGTCAACGCTCCGGATGAGGTGGCAACGCTCCTCGTCAACAAAGGAACGGCCCCGATGCGGTTGGCCATCGTGCACGAGGATCTGGAGGGTCACTTCCTGCGCTTGACCGGAGGGAGCCAATGAACGCCTTCCTCGCTGCGTTCTGGGCGGAGCTGCTCAAGGCGCGCCGCTCCCGAGTGTTCCTGTTGACGCTGGTCGCTCTCTCGATCGTCCCCGTGGTGAGCGGCTTGTTCATGTTCATCCTGCAAGATCCCGACCGGGCGCTTGCCATGGGGCTGATTACTGCCAAGGCGCAGATCATAGCAGGTACCGCCGATTGGCCCACGTTCTTCCAGGTAATCCTGCTCGGCATTGCGATCGGGGGAGCAATCGTGTTTGCGTTCATTGCGACCTGGGTCTTTGGGCGGGAGTTTGCCGATCGCACCGCCAAGGAACTACTTGCCCTGCCCGTGCAGCGCCACACCATTGTAGCTGCGAAGTTCGCCTTGATTTCGATCTGGATTCTGACCCTCATTCTGGTGGTCTTCGTGATTGGACTCGCGGTTGGGAGGGGTGTCGACCTCCCCGGTTGGTCGGCCATGCTGGCGTGGTCATCCCTGGGGTCGCTCATGTTCATCGCAGTCCTGACGTATATGCTGATCCCGGCTGTTGCTCTGGTCGCCAGCGCGGGGCGGGGCTACTTGCCTCCGCTTGCCTGGGCCGTTCTCACAATAGTGCTGGCCCAGATCGCCGGCATAACGGGCTGGGGCGATTGGTTCCCCTGGTACGTGCCGGCGCTGGTGGCGAGCCTGGGTGAACCGCATGCCCAGGCCGTTCCCCTGCACAGCTACGTCCTGGTGCTGGCCGCCTTCGTCGCCGGCGCGGCGGGGACATTTGCCTGGTGGCAGAGCGCAGATCAAACGCGATAGTCCATACTCGATGCCTGCATCTACTAGGGCGCCCGCCCTGTCCTGACATCCGGGCCTATCTGTCCTGATATAAGCGTGCGCACGCTTATATTGGCTCGTAGTCCGGGACAGGAGGTCTGTCATGCACGCGCATCGCGGTCGCGCACGCACCCTCATGGTGATCCTGGCACTGGGCGGAGGGCTGTCGCTCATCCGCTACGCCCATGGCGCGTGGTGGTGGTACGCGCCGTTGGCCGGAGTGGGGCTCGTGCTCTCCCCCGTCGTGATTCTCCTCGCAGGAAACGTGCTCCTCGACGCCGGTTGCGGCACGGGGTCTCTGCTCCTGGCGGCGGCGCAGCGCGTCGCCCCGTCAGGCGCCTTGCACGGGGTCGAGGCCTCGCCGGAGATGGCCGCGCACGCGCGACGTAAGGCCGAAATCAGGGGGATTCCGGTGCAGATTGTCGAGGGCTCGGCCGAAAGCCTGCCGTATCCGCCGGGTTCATTCGACGCTGCCTTCTGCACGCTGGTGCTCCATCACCTGCCCGAAACGATGTGGGCGGCTGCGATCCGTGAGATGGGCCGGGCGTTGCGTCCTGGCGGCCGCGTGGTGCTCGTCGATTGGCAGCGGCCGAAGTCGCTCGCGAGGGCCATCATCTCCCCGATGTTCCCCGTTTACCTGCTGCACAACCTGGGATCCAAGGGCTCCCCATTGGACGTGCTTCCCCTTGAACGACTCCTGACCGACCTCGGCTTCGAAGCTATCACTCGTCATTCGTTCGGGGCCGGCGGCGGAGTCGGGGCTGTGGTCAGCCGACTGGCCAGGACTTGACATGGGACGCCGCAAGCTCATCGAGGACGAAGAACTCTTGGCCGTGACGCGGAATCGGGCGGATGCACCGGGGGCTCACCCGGTATCTCGAGTCCCAACGAGAGCGCGGAAGGATCGCCGCCGAGGACGTGGGGCCCGCCACCTTGACCTCATTCGCGGCCCTGCACAGCCTCGCCTTCCTCGAACGGCTGGGCGTACACGGAGGCAGATTCGATGAAGCGCAAGGCGCCGGAATGATGTGAGCGGTCGATGTGACCGCCGCTACGCAGTCCCGCGCGAGCGATGCTAGCACGGGCAGAGCGGCTTGGCGGGAAACCGGGCAGGTGAAAGCGCCCACTGGTAAAATGCTATGGCGCAGGGGTGAATCCGGCATTCGGCTACGGCTGATAGGCTGCGATGGTCTCCCGAGTCCCACTTATCCAGGCAGGGAGGATGATGAGACTTGGACCGCCAAGACGTGGTATCCTACTGGCTAGACACGGCGGAAATGGACTATGAAACGATGAAGCATCTCTACGCCAGTCATGACTTCCACTGGTCACTGTTCATCGGACACCTCGTCATCGAGAAGCTGCTAAGAGCGGTGCTGGTTCTCAACCGCGGGGAGGAAGTCGCTGTCCCCCGTGCTCATGATCTGTTGTTGCTGGCCGAGAAGGCCAGAGTCACTACTGACGCCCGCCAGAAAGATCTGTTGGACTTGATCACGACTTTCAATACTCGCGCCCTATACCCTGACTACAAGCGATCCTTCTATAGCAAGTGCACCCCTACCTATACTGCCGCACGCCTCCGGGAGATCGAGGAGTTGAGGACATGGCTGCTCAGCAAACTGCGGAACTGATCCTCGAGATCGCAGGCAAGTATGCAGAGGTATCGCGGCAGACGGTCGCAAGGAAGAGACATCCGCAACAACGGGGGAAGAGTCGTGCTGACGGAACAAGCGTTGATGGCCCTGCACATCCACGCGCTGTTCACGCATGACGCTCAGGCGCGGATGCTGTTTGTCAACGAGCCCGACGGCGGAGGGCCCGCGCCCCGGCTGTGCATGGACGAACCGGTGGGCATGGACTTCCGCCGTCCGCCTCGCCATGTTTCGGCACATGTGCGGCTCCTTGAAACGCACGCCCCGGTGCAGGAACTGGGGATGGGGCCAGCTTATCGCTTTCCGGAGTACCTTGCGCCATCACGGCCGCTGCTCGCGCTCACTGCGACGCATGGCGAGTTGTTGCGGGACGGCTTCGAGACGCGGATCGCCGATCTGCCCGCCTGGCAGCCCTTCCTCGGTCTGGTCGAGGAGGGGCGCGTGGTGGCTATCTGCCGTAGCGTGCGGATCACTCCCGCGGCGCACGAGGCCGGCGTAGAGACGCTGCCACTGTTCCGTGGCAGGGGATACGCGCAAGACGCGGTGGCCGGGTGGGCGTCCGCCGTCCAGGCTACAGGCGCCCTCCCCTTGTACAGCACCGCTTGGGAGAATGCCGCCTCGCAAGCGGTGGCCTCATCCCCGCAGGAGGAAATGCCGTACCTCCGGAAAGCCGGAACCCTCGAGCGCCGACACGGGGATCACCGGACCGGGGAGTCCCAGGCGACCGAGGGATTTCAGGCCTTCCCGGGCGCCGGGCAAGTCCATCTTATTGGCGAGTAGCGCGTATCCGGCCTTACGTCGGGCGAGTTCGGCCAGTTCGCGGTCGACCGTCCCCGGCGCGGTGGGAGAACCGGCGGCAGCGGTCACATCCACGAGGTGCAGGATGATCGCGGCCCGCCGGAAAGCGCGCAGCGTGTCCACCATGGCCTTCCGGATCTCGATCGCGGCAAGCGCATGGTCGGTGAGGCCGGTGCTGTCCGTGAGGAGGGTGATTTGCCCGTTACGCGAAGGTGTCGACAGGATGACCCGCAACAGGCGCCGCGTGTGGTGAGGAGTCGGCGTCACCAGTTCCTCGGCGGCGCGTACGGCCGCAAGCGGCGGCTTCTCGGGGCCGAGCCGGAAGTGCGTTACGCCGAGGTAACGGGCGAAGTTCACGAAGAAGAGGCTCTTGCCCGTGTTGGGTTTGCCGATGATCAAGCACTCCCGCATCGCCCGCCGCCGCCCCCCAGATCCGCCCGGGTGATAGTCAGCAGGTCCTCGCGCATGATCCGCTCCTGGGCCAGGAGCCGGGAGGCCTGGCGGCGCATCGCCTGCTCGATGAGGTTGCGCACCAGCCGCGCGTTCCCCGCGTTATCGGGGCCGCCGGCGCGAGACCACTCGCCCTCGAGCCGACGCGCCAGTTCCTGGTGGGCTTCCCGGTCCAGGCGGTACTCCCGCTCGCGCAACATGAGGTCGGCGATGGCGAGCAGTTCACTGCCGGTGTAATCGGGGAAATCGAGGTGGAGGGGGAAGCGGGAGCGCAGCCCGGGGTTGGCGAAGACGAATGCCCGCATCTCCAGTCGATAGCCGGCCAGGATGACGATGAAATCCTTGCGGTCCTCCATGGCTTTGACCAGCGTGTCGATGGCCTCCCGGCCGAAGTCCTTGTCGCCGCCCCGGGCCAGGGAGTAAGCCTCGTCGATGAACAGTAGGCCACCGGACGCCCGGCGGATCTGTTCGCGCGTCCGCTGGGCGGTGTGGCCGACGTACTGCCCCACCAGGTCCGCCCGCTCGACTTCCACCACGTGTCCGCTTTCCAGCACTCCGGCACCGTGCAGGATCTTGCCCAGGAGCCTGGCCACGATGGTCTTGCCTGTCCCCGGATTGCCCCGGAAGATCATGTGCAAGGCGGTGGCCTCGGCCGCCAGTCCTTCCCGGGCCCGGCGTGCCTGGATGAGGGCGAAGGCGCGAATCTCCCTCACCAGGCGCTTGACTTCCGCAAGGCCGATCAGCGAATCGAGTTCGCTGAGGACGTCCGAGGCGGCGGGGGCAGACGGCTGCCGGCCCGAGGGCGAAGCGGCCGGGGGCCGATCGAGACCTCGCCAGCGGGCGAAAGCTTCCGCCGGGCCGATCTCCCCGCGCTCCAGAGACTCCAGGATGCGTCCGGGATCGGGAAGCCGGGGCGCGCCCGGCGGCCAGTGCTTGCCCATGACTCACCCTTGATGGCGACTTGCTGGCAGTATACGCGGGAGAGCGCTTGCGCTGACTCTCCCCGCCCGGTCCCGCTCGACCTGCCCAAGTCCCGGCCGAGCGGTCTCAGATCACCAGCCCGCCGTCTACCCCCAGCACCTGGCCGGTGACGTAGGCCGCCTCATCGGAGGCCAGGAACACGTAGGCAGCGGCTACATCCGCCGGGGCGCCCAGCCGCCCCAGGGGGGTGCGAACGCGCATGAGGTCCAGCACTTTCTCCGGCACTTTCGCCGTCATGTCGGTCGCGATGAAGCCGGCGCCACCGCGTTCACCCTGATGCCCCGGGGTCCCAGCTCCCGGGCCAGGGCCCGGGTCATGCCAAGGTTCCGGCGTGAGTCCGGAGGGGTTGCCTGCCGAGATTTGACACGCACTGATGTCCCTCGGAGCAGCACGGGCGCGAAACCTGCAAACGGCTCTAGCGGTGGACCGCCGCGGCGACAGATGGCCTTCTCCAGGCAGGGGGCGGTTCCGAACCCGCCCCTACAGGGGCCATGGCCGCGACGATGACCGTGATCACAGGCGGGGGCCGGGTCAGCTTTGCCCTTCGGGAGGCCTGATTGCGCCTTCGCCAATGGGAGTACGCGCGGGAAGGCGGCCCATCTGGATGGTGGATATAGCGTGCTTGTAGACCATCTGTGCGCGACCGTCCGAATCCAAAAGGATCGTGAAACTATCGAACCCGCGGATCTGGCCTTTGAGCTGCACGCCGTTGACCAAATAGATGATCACGGGCGCGCTATCCTTGGATGCCTGGATGAGGAA
Organism: Clostridiales bacterium; assembly: GCA_003517845.1. Classification (GTDB taxonomy): domain Bacteria; phylum Bacillota; class Sulfobacillia; order UBA995; family UBA995; genus UBA995. The sequence goes on from DOZU01000205.1 coordinate 7,357, forward strand.
CCCGTCCTGCAAGTTTCCCTGGCTCTTCAAGCTGGACCATTCCCCCGGTAGCGCGGACGTCATCCCAATTCTACTATGTCGCCCCAACGCGCTGCAACTCGCTCTCGAATGAGCTGCCCGGCCCATCGGGCCGATTGGCCGTCCAGTGCGAGCCACTCGATCCTTGGATCCCGCCGGAACCAGGTCATCTGCCGCTTGGCGTAGCGGCGCGTGTTCCGTTTGACCAGGTATATGGCATGTTCCAGCGAGTATTCCCCTTCAAGGCAAGCTATCGCTTCGCGATAGCCCAGCGCCTGCATCGATTGATGCTCCCTGCGCACCCCGGCGGCGCGCAACCCGGCCACTTCCTCCACCAACCCCGCGGCGAACATCCGGTCCACCCGGGCCTCGATGCGGCGATACAGTCCGGCTCGATCCCGCTGGATACCGAACAGGAGCAGATCGTATGCCGGCGGCGGCCCCCGTTCCCCCGCCTCCGTCCCCGCTATCTCCAGCGCCCGCAGCAGGCGGTGGCGATCGTTGGGGTGAATCGCCTCCGCCAAGTCCGGGGCCAGGCGAGAGAGTTCCTCGTGTAGGAGCGCCGTCCCCTCCCGGTCCGCTGCGGCGGTCAACCGGCGACGGACCTCCGGCCGGGGGGGCAACGGGGGGAATTCGGCATAGTCGACCACCGCGCTGATGTAGAGCCCGGTACCGCCGACCAGCAAGGGGAGTCTGCCCCGGCGGTTGATGGCGCCGATGGCCTGGCGGGCCAATTCCTGGTAGCGCGCCACGCTGAAGGACGCGGTCGGCTCGACGACGTCCAAGAGATGATGCGGCACCGACTGCCGGTCCTGCGCTGACGGCTTGGCGGTGCCCTGTTCGAGACCCCGGTATACGGTCATCGAGTCCGCCGCCACGATCTCGGCGCCCGACCTGCCGGCCGCCTCCATGGCCACCTCGGTCTTGCCCGCGGCGGTCGGGCCGAGGATCACCACCAGCCGCGGGCGGTCAACTACGGCCAAAGCGACGCTCCAGTTCATCGCTGCCGATGCGCAATAGCGTCGGTCGCCCGTGCGCGCAGGTCGCCGGCCGGCGGGTGGCGCCCAGTTCCCGGGTGAGGGCCTCCATTTCCTCGCGACTGAGGTCCTTGCCCGCCTTCAAGGCCGCCCGGCAGGCGGCGAGCAGCCGCCGCAGGCGATCGATGTCGGTTCCGCCGCCATCCCCCAGGCGGGCGAGCACCGTCCGCAAGAAATCCGCGCTCGCCACATCCGCCACCCCCGCGGGCACGCCTCGAACGAGCAGTGCATTCCCCCCAAAGGGTTCGAGGATGAAACCGGTTTCTTCCAGCAACTGGCGGAACTCATCCCCACCGGCTCGTTCGCCCGGCCGCAGTTCCAGGATGGGCGGGATCAACAGCAGTTGGGTCCCGTTGCTCGGGTCGCCATCCGCCAGCCGTTCGTAAGCGATCCGCTCATGAGCGGCATGCTGATCCATGAGGTAGACGCCATCGGGGGCCTCAAGCACCACGTACTTGCGATGGATCTGGCCGATCACCCGAAAGTCCCAGGGCCGCCGGATGTCGCTCCCGGCCGTCTGCCCCCACATGGCAGGCTGCTCCGCACCGGCGCCGTATGCTGCCCCGGCGGGGTCCGCCACCTCGGGCCGCTCCGGCCACAAGGGGCGGGCGGGCGCCGCCCGCGCCAAAGCGGCCTCCATCGCCGATCTCACCAGCCGGCGAACCGCCTGGGGATCGCGGTGGGCCACGGTCAATTTGGCGGGATGGACATTCACGTCCACTTCCTCCGGCGGCAGTTCCAGCCACAGTGTACCCACGGGGAACCGTCCTGGGGGCAGGACCGTCCGGTAGGCCTCCTCGACCGCCCCCGCCACCGCCCGGTCGCGCACCGGGCGGCCATTGACCACTATCGTCAGGGCAGAGCGGTGCGACGCATGCAGGTCTGGCGGCCCCAGGTAACCGGTGATCGGCGGCGAACACACCTCTAGCAGCCGGGATGCCTCGGCCGATCCCAGCACCGCCGCCACCGTGTCCAGCCTGCGGCCGCTGCCCGGGCTGGCCAGGACCTCCCGGTCCCCGGATATCAGGCGGATGGCCACCTCCGGGCGGGCGAGCGCCAGGCATCCCGCAACCTCGGCCGCGCGCGCGGCCTCCGCCCTGGCCGAGCGCAAGCTCAGCCGGCGGGGTGGTACGTTGAAGAACAGGTCCTCCACCACCACCCGCGTCCCTTGCGGGCAGCCCACTTCCCGGAGGCCGATGACCTGGCCGCCCTCCAGCCGGATCTCCGTGCCCGACGCGCGCTCCGCGGGCCGGGTGATCAGGGTCAGCCTGCTGACGGCAGCCAGCACCGGCAACGCTTCGCCCCGAAAGCCCAGGGTTTTCACCGCCCGCAGTTCGCTCGCGTCGGCGATCTTGCTCGTGGCATGCCGCTGAAAGGCAAGCTCCACGTCGGCGGGATCGATGCCGCAGCCGTCATCGATCACCGTTACCCGCCGGCGGCCCCCATCCTCGAGGATGATGCTGATCCGGCGTGACTCGGCATCGATGGCGTTCTCCACCAGCTCTTTCACGACCGACGCGGACCCCTCGACCACCTCGCCGGCGGCTATCTTGCCGATAGTGTCCCGGTCCAGGAGCCGGATCTTGCCCACAGCCCGTCCCCCTTAACGCTCCCGACGCACCTGCTCCTGCAGTCGGTACAGGGTATTGATCGCTTCCAGGGGCGTCAGCGCCAGCACGTTCAACTCCCGCAA
>DOZU01000140.1:0-1681 GCA_003517845.1 Clostridiales bacterium
TTCTGGTCCATACCCGGCTTCTGGCTGGGGATCTTGCTAATGCTGCTGCTGTCCGTCCATCTCCGCTGGTTCCCGATATCGGGTTATCAGGGCCTGAGTTCGATGGTCGTGCCGGTCATGACCCTGACCCTGCCGCCGCTCGGTGGGACCGTGCGCCTCACCCGGGCGGAAGTGCTGGAGACCATAAGGGCCTCGTTCGTATTGACCGCCCACGCCAAGGGGCTCGGCCGCTTGGACGTCCACTTGCGCCACGTGCTGAGAAACGCCCTGATCCCCGTCACGGTGATGTTCTTCCTCGGCTTGCCCTGGGTCGTCGGCGGCGCGGTCATCATCGAGAACATCTTCGCTTGGCCGGGAATGGGCCGCCTCCTCTGGATGTCCATAACCAACCAGGACCTGCCGGTGGTCCAGGGGATCATGATCATCATCGCGGTGCTGACGGTGGTGTGTAACGTCATCGGCGACGTGGTCTCCGGCTTGCTCGACCCGCGCATCCGCATCGCGCTCGAGGGAGCAGGCGGCCGATGAGGGAAGGTTCGCCGCTGCGCCTGGCCCTGAAAAACGGCCAGTTCGTGGCCGGCGTGGTCATCTTCCTCAGCGTACTGCTGGTGGCTGCCTTCGCCCCTCAACTCGCCTTGCGCCCATACGATGCCATGGACCTCGCACAACGCCTATCCCCGCCCGGATCGGGTTACCCCCTGGGGACCGACGAATTCGGGCGATGCCTGGCGAGCCGCATCATCTATGGGGCCAGGATCGCGTTACGGGTAGGCCTGATCGTGGTGACGGTCGAGACCATCATCGGAGTGACACTGGGCCTTGTCGCCGGGTATTACGGCGGGTGGGCCGACCGGGTCATCTCCTTCGTCACGGACGTGACCTGGTCGCTGCCGCCGATCGTGCTGGCCCTGGCGATCGTCACCGTACTCGGGCCAAGCTTGAATAACGTGATGATCGCCATTGCCGCCGTCAGTTGGGGGGGATACGCCCGGCTGATCCGCGCCAAGACGCAGGGACTCAAGAACATGCCCTTCGTGGAAGCGGCTCTAGCCGTAGGCGAGACCAACTTCTCGATCATGTTCCGTTACATCCTGCCCAACACCCTGGGGGTGGTCATCGTCCTGGGGACACTCTCGCTGCCGGGAGCAATCCTCTCGACCACCGCCCTGAGTTTCCTGGGTCTCGGTTCCCAGCCGCCCGATCCCGACTGGGGCGTGATCCTGAACCGCGGCCTTCGCCATCTGCACGAAGCGGCATGGGTTTCCATCTTCCCCGGGCTGGCCCTGGTATGGACGGCACTGGGTTTCAACCTCCTCGGGGAAGGTCTGCGCGACCTGCTGGATCCCCAACTGAAGGCGTGAGGTCCATGACCCTGTCCGCAACTGCCGAACTCCTGCGGGTGGAGGAACTGACGGTCGTTTACGAGACCGGACGCGGGACGGTCCGGGCGGTGAATGGCGTGAGTCTTCAGGTGGACCGGGGCGAAGTGCTGGCCTTGGTGGGCGAGTCGGGATGCGGCAAGTCGACGGTGGCCCTGGCGATCATGCGCCTGGTCCCGCCCCCGGGGGAGATCGCCGGCGGCAGGATCGGGCTGGAAGGGCGGGATCTACTGGGTCTCGGCGACGCGGCCCTGGCGGGCATCCGCGGCAAGCGGATCGCCATGATCTTCCAGAACCCCCTG
>DOZU01000140.1:2104-4470 GCA_003517845.1 Clostridiales bacterium
TGCCTGGCGTAAGGCCGTGGATATCATGGGCCAGGTGCGAATCCCTGACGCCGCCGAGCGCGCACTGAGCTACCCTCACGAGTTGAGCGGCGGCATGCGGCAGCGGGTGATGACGGGGATGATGATCTCCCGGTCGCCTGACCTTTTGATTGCGGATGAACCGACCACCGCGCTCGACGTGACCATCCAGGCGCAGGTCCTCGAGCTGTTGCTCGACTTGCGCCGGCGTAACCAGATGTCGCTGCTGATCATCACCCACAACCTGGGCGTGGTGGCCGAGATCGCCGATCGGGTCGCGGTGATGTACGCCGGGAGCATCGTCGAGCAAGCCGATGTGTTCGACCTGTACGAGCGTCCGCTTCATCCTTACACCCGGCTGCTCATGCGCGCCTTGCCGCGGCTTGCCAAAGGCGAAGGGCGGCTCGAGACGATCCCCGGCAATGTCCCCAACCTGGTCGACACCATCACGGGTTGCGTCTTTCATCCGCGTTGCCCGCAGCGTCTCCCGGTATGCGCGGTCACCGTCCCGCGAGCGCGACCGGCAGGCCCCGCGCGCCAGGTGGCCTGCCACCTGCTGGAGGCTGACCCGACATGACGGCGCTCCTCACGCTCGAAGCGGTCAAAAAGTACTTCCCCCTTCGACCAGGGTTGCTTCGTCGCGCCAACCGGTACATACGGGCGGTGGACGGGGTGTCGCTGACCGTAGCGCAGGGCGAGGCTTTCGGGCTGGTGGGCGAAAGCGGCAGCGGCAAGACGACCCTGGCCCGCTTGATCCCGCGCCTGACGCCGGCTACGGACGGCAAGGTCGTGTACGCAGGGCAGGACCTGGCCCGCGCCAGCGGCCGAGAGGTCACCCGCTTGCGCCGGCAGATGGGCATCGTATTTCAAGATCCGGCATCCTCGCTCAATCCTCGGGCCACGCTGCGCAAATCCATCCTGCGACCGCTAGAGCTGGACGGGATCCGCGGGTCCGAGGCGCGCGAGCGGCTGGACGCAACGGTGGCCCTGGTCAATCTGGGCGCCGAGGTCCTGGACCGCTATCCGCATCAGTTGAGCGGCGGCCAGCAGCAGCGGGCCAGCATCGCCCGGGCGATTGTCCTTCGGCCCCAACTCCTCATCCTCGATGAGCCAACTTCCGCCCTCGATGTGTCCGTCCAAGCCCAGATCCTCAACCTGCTGCAGGATCTGCAGGGGGAGATCGGCCTGACCTACCTGATAATCACCCACAATCTGGCCGTCGTGCGGTATATGAGCGACCGGATCGGGGTGATGTATCTCGGCAAACTGGTCGAACTAGCCCCGGCGGCGCAGCTTCACGCCCGGCCGCTCCATCCTTACACCGCCGCCCTGCTGTCAGCTTCGCCCCCGGCCAATCCGCGGCTGCGCGACCGGAAACGGTATCCGCTCGCCGGGGATCCTCCGAGCCTGATCGCGCCCCCGCCCGGTTGTCGCCTCCATCCCCGCTGCCCGGCTGCCGTCGACCGCTGCTCCCGCGAAGAGCCGCAACTGGTCCTGTCCGGCCCAGGCCGCCAGGTAGCCTGCCACCGCTGGGAGGAGCTGACGCTCACGGCAGTATCGAGAGAGGACCGGCCGCTGCGGGTGCATGAGCGATAGCGTATTCCTTGACGTCCATCCCCTTGGCCGGGAACGAGAAGAGGAGTGATTCCCATGCTGGACATCAAGATCACCGGGGCACGGATCTACGATGGTTCCGGCAACGCCTGGTTCCCCGCCGATATCGGCATCGAGGCGGACCGGATCGCCGTCCTTGGCGATCTGGCGGCCGCCGAGGCCCGGCGGACCATCGATGCGTCCGGATTGGCCGTATGCCCCGGCTTCATCGACATCCACTCGCACAGCGATCGCACGTTGCTCACACACCCCCTGGGCATGGCCGGTCTGCTGCAGGGCATAACCACCCAGGTGGGGGGAAACTGCGGCTATTCGCCCGGGCCGATCGAGGACTCCCGTGCCGCCGTCGCCGAGGAACTACGGGAGGCGGGAGGGGAAGACCCCGGCCTGCGGTGGTCGAGTTTCGCCGAGCACCTGGAGTGCCTGGAAAAGGTGGGGATTGGTAACAACCTGGCCATGCTGGTCGGGCATGGGAGCATCCGCCGGCGGGTCATGGGTCCGGAGGGTAAGGGCGGAGAGCGGGCGGAGCCGACGACCGCGGAACTCGAAGCGATGAGCCGGGAAGTGGCGGAGGCGATGGAAGCCGGCGCTTTCGGCCTGTCCACGGGTCTGGAGTATCCCCCGGGCCGCAATGCCCGCGCCGCGGAACTCATTGCCTTGTGCCGGATGGTGGCGGCTCACGACGGTCTCTACTCCACCCACCTCCGGAGCGAGGGCCAGGCTCCGGGCTGCGA
>DOZU01000106.1 GCA_003517845.1 Clostridiales bacterium
GTGGAATGGGCCGAGCACAAGCTCAACATCCTCGATGCCCCGGGATACTTCGATTTCGTCGGCGAGGTCCTCGCTTCCCTCAGGGTGGTGGAGTCGGCGATCATCGTCGTGGACGGGGTAGCCGGCGTTGAAGTCGGCACCGAGTTGGTCTGGCGGTATGCCGACGACCGGAACTTGCCGCGGCTGGTCGTGGTCAACAAGTTGGACCGGGAGAACGCCAGTTTCGAGCGAGCGGTCGCTTCCCTGAGGCAGGCATTCAACATGGCCTTCTTGCCGGTTGCCCTGCCACTCGGGCAGGAAGAGGCCTTTCGGGGCGTGATCGACGTGTTGGGCGACCAGCTGCTCGTCCAGGCCGGCCGCGATGCCGCGGGCAAGAACTACCGCGAGGAGCCGATCCCCGAGAGCGAGAAGGACCAGGCGTTGAAGGCGAGGGAAGCGCTGGCCGAGGCGGCGGCGGAGGCCGACGATGACCTGCTAACCCGCTACCTGGACGGAGAGGCGCTCACGGCCGAGGAAGTGCGGTCGGGCTTGCGGGCCGCCACCCTGAAGCGGCGGATAGTCCCCGTGGTGCCGGTAAGCGCCCTGCGCAATATCGGCGTACAATTCCTCGCCCGCACCATCATCGAACTCCTGCCGTCGCCGGTTGACCAGGGGCCGGTCGCCGGCGAGGACCCGAGAAGCGGCCAAGTGGTGTCCCGGCAGCCTTCCGAGGATGAACACCTCTCGGCACTGGTCTTCAAGACCATGGCCGACCCCTATGTGGGCAGACTCACCTTGTTCCGGGTGTACTCGGGAGTCCTGCGTTCGGACTCCACGGCCTATAACCCTCGCCGGGACAGGAACGAGCGCATCGCGCAACTGTTTGTCAGCAAGGGCAAGCACCAAGACACCGTCCCGGCCATCGGTCCAGGAGACCTCGGCGCGGTTGCCAAACTGCAGGAGACGGTTACCGGCGATACGCTGACCGAGGCGGCTCATCCCGTGGTCTACCCGCCTTTGGATTTCCCGGAGCCCGTGTTCGCCGTGGCCATCGTGCCCAAGAGCAAGGGCGATGAAGAGAAGATCTCCTCAGGTCTCAGCCGGCTGGTAGAGGAGGATCCCACCTTCCGGGTGCGCAAGGACTCGGGAACCGGGCAGCTGCTGATCGTCGGCATGGGCGACATGCACCTCGACATCGTGACCGATCGCCTCAAGCGGAAGTTCGGGGTGGAGGTCAGCCTTCACGAGCCGCGTGTCCCCTACCGCGAGACCATCCGCACGGCCGTCAAGGTGGAAGGCAGGCACAAGAAACAGACCGGCGGACGGGGTCAATTTGGCCACGTGTGGATCGAACTGGAGCCTACAGGACCCGAAGTCGAATTCGAATTCACCGAGAAGATTTTCGGCGGGTCGGTGCCTCGGCAGTATATTCCCGCGGTGGAGAAGGGGATCCGCGAGGCGATCGTCGAGGGGGTGCTGGCAGGTTATCCGATCGTCAACCTGCGCGCCATCCTGTACGATGGCTCCTATCATACCGTCGACTCTTCGGAAATGGCCTTCAAGATCGCGGCCTCAATGGCGCTCAAGAAGGGAGTCCTTCAAGCACAGCCCGTCCTGCTTGAACCGATCATGAAGGTGGATGTAATGGTCCCCGAGCAGTTCATGGGGGACATCATGGGTGACCTGAATCGCAGAAGGGGCAGGATTTTGGGCATGGAGCAGCTTGGCACGACTCAGGTCATCCGCGCCCACGCCCCGATGGCCGAGCTGTTCGACTATGCCATCGACCTCCGTTCCATCACCCAAGGGCGCGGGACTTACCGGATGGAACCATCTCACTATGAGGAAGTGCCCGCCGCTATCGCTCAACAGGTGATCGAGGCGGCCAAGAAGGTCAAGGAGGCGTGAGCTGCCTGCCCCGCCTGACCTTCATTGACATCCGTGGTAGTATAGTAATGGACAAAGGTCAGATAAGGTCAGGCAGGGTGGGGGACCCGTGGCTAACCTCTGCGATCGTGTAGAGCGCCATCTGCAGTTGCTGCTCGATCAGGGACGTGGACAACCCCTGGCCATTCAACGGCGCGAGTTGGCGGCGCGGTTCGCATGCGCGCCGTCCCAGATAAGCTACGTACTTGAGACCCGGTTTACCCTGGAATGCGGGTACGCCGTTGAGACCAGGCGCGGCAGGCATGGCTACATCAGGATCTATCGCCTGATCTTCGATTCGCCTTCCGATCTGTTGCGAAGCACCTACCAGGCGGTTGGGGAAGCCCTCAATCCCGCCACCGCCCACCACCTGGTAGCTCGACTACACGACCGGGGCATGCTGAACCGGAGAGAAGCAGAACTCATGAAAGCGGCCACGGCGGAAGGCGCGGCGGACATCAAGGACAGCGTTCGTGCTCGCCTGCTCCGCTCAATGCTGCTCTGCCTGTTGCGGGAGGGTGCCAGGGGAGGCTCATCGGGGCATTCGGCGGGCTTGCCCTGAAGGAGGTGGAGGCGGCGTGCTGTGCCAGGAGTGTCGAAGGCGGCCGGCCACGGTACATGTGACCCGCATAACGGACGGGCAGCGCACGGAAGCCAACCTCTGTGAGAGCTGCGCCCGTGAACTCGGAGAGGTGAACATCCTCACCGAGCCGCAGTTGTCGCTGCAAAATTTGCTAGCCAGCCTGCTGGCTCACGAGGTTGGGAAGGCGGATCGGCCGGCCGTCATGGGCGACCGGTGCACGCAATGCGGCCTGTCCTATGCCGAGTTTGCCAAGACGGGGCGTTTGGGTTGCGGCCATTGCTATAGCCAGTTCGAAACCCGGCTGGAACCTCTTTTGCGGCGGATTCACGGGGCCAGCGTTCATACGGGGAAGATCCCCGCTCGGACGGGCGGGACCCCGCGCCGGGAAGACGAACTCTCCGCCTTGAGACGAGAACTCGATGGCTGCGTGCGTCGCGAGGACTTTGAGCGGGCGGCGGAAATTCGCGATCGCATTCGCAACCTGGAACGACCGCCCGGGGAAGGTTGATGCTCTATGGCCGGCCTCGAAACCAACCGCCCTGCCAAGTGGATGGAGGGCACCGGTCCGTATTCGGACATCGTGATCTCCAGCCGAATCAGGCTGGCCCGCAATATCCATGACTTGCCATTCCCGCACCTGGTCATGGAAAGCCAATTCGCGGACATCTTGGAGCGACTGAAGCCATTTGTGACGAATCGGACCGCGCGTTCCCCCGCGCACCGCTTCATCATGCATCGGCTCCGGGATCTGCCGGCTCTGGACCGCCAGGTGCTGGTCGAGAAGCATCTGATCAGCCCCCAACATGCCCGCAATGCGGAGCATGCAGCCGTGATCCTGCGGGGAGACGAGGCGGTCAGCATCCTCGTCAACGAGGAGGATCACCTGCGGATCCAGTGCCTCTACCCCGCCCTGCAGTTGGATGAGGCTTGGCACCTTGGCAGCAATGTGGACGACCTGCTGGAGCGAAGCTTGGACTACGCCTTCAGCCCCAGCAGGGGTTATCTGACGGCTTGCCCTACAAATGCCGGGACCGGATTGCGCGCTTCGGTAATGCTTCATCTGCCGGCCCTGGTCATGTCGAACCAGGCCGGGCGCCTGTATTCCGACATAGTCAAACTGGGTTTCATGGTAAGGGGGATCTACGGCGAAGGCACCGAAGCCCTGGGCAATATCTTCCAGTTTTCTAATCAGGTGACCCTGGGTCGGTCCGAGCCGGAAATCGTCGAGAACCTCAGGACCATCACCGAGCGGATCATTGAGCAAGAGCGCGCCGGTCGGGATACCTTGCTGCGGGAGATGAAGAGCCAACTGGAGGACAGGGTCTGGCGCGCCTACGGAATCCTCACGAACGCCCACCTGCTGTCATCATCAGAGGCCGTCCAACTCCTTTCCGACGTTCGTTTGGGAAGGGATCTGGGGTTACTGAAGGGATTGACGTCGTTCGGCATCACCGAAGTGCTGGTCATTACGCGGCCTGGCTATCTTCAGAAGCTCGCCGGCCGGGCGCTGTCTGCGGCGGAGCGTGATGTAGAGCGGGCCCGGCTTGTACGAGAGAAGCTCAAGGGCCCGGCGACCTGATGGCGTGGAGAGGAGGATGAACACTCGTGCCCAGTCACTACATGTTCGGGCGGTACACCGAGCGAGCGCAGAGGGCCATTATCCTCGCACAAGAGGAAGCGAGAAGACTCAACCACAATGTTGTCGGCACCGAACACCTGCTCCTGGGGCTGATCCGCGAGGGTGAAGGAGTCGCAGCCAAAGTCCTGCGAAGCATGGGCGTTAGTCTCGATAAGGTGCGGGCCGAAGTGGAAGGGATCATAGGCGGCGGAGAGCCACAGGCCGCGGGAGAGACGCTCAACTTTTCCCCGCGGGCGAAGAAAGTGGTTATGGAACTGGCCCTCCTGGAGGCGCAGGCCCTGAACCACAACTACATCGGCACCGAGCATCTCCTGCTCGGACTCCTTCGCGAGGGGGAAGGCGTGGCGGCAAGAGTACTGGGAGGTCTGGGAGCGGACTTGGACAAGACCAGGGCGCAAGTGATGCAATTGCTCGGGGGGCCTGGTCCTGCCGCTCAGCCTGCCCCCGGCGGAGCGGGCATCCCTCGGCGTGCTCGCAGCAAGACGCCAACGCTCGATGCGTTCGGTCGCGATCTCTCCGGCCAGGCCCGGGAAGGGAAGCTGGATCCGGTCATCGGGCGGGAGAAGGAGATCGAGCGCGTCATCCAGATCCTGTCACGGCGCACCAAGAACAACCCGGTCCTGATCGGCGAACCGGGTGTCGGCAAGACGGCAATCGTGGAAGGACTGGCGCAGAGGATAGTCGCTGGGGAGGTCCCTGAGACCCTCAAAGACCGGAGAGTGGTGACGCTTGACCTGGCCTCGGTGGTTGCCGGGTCGAAATACCGGGGGGAATTCGAGGAGAGGCTCAAGAAGGTCACGGACGAGATCCGCAACTCCCGCGACATAATCCTGTTCATCGACGAGATGCACACCATCATCGGTGCAGGCGCGGCCGAAGGGGCGATCGATGCCTCCAACATCCTCAAGCCGGCCCTGGCCCGGGGTGAACTCCAGTGCATTGGTGCGACGACCCTGGATGAGTACCGCAAGCACGTTGAGAAGGACCCGGCCTTGGAACGGCGGTTTCAGCCCATCATGGTAGATGAGCCGTCGGTCGATGAGACCCTGGCCATCCTGAAGGGGCTGCGCGATCGCTATGAGGCTCACCACCGGGTTCAGATAACCGATGAAGCCTTGGACGCCGCGGCCAGGCTATCTGATCGGTACGTTGCCGACCGGTTCCTGCCGGACAAGGCCATCGATCTGGTAGATGAGGCTGCTTCCCGGGTCCGGCTCCGCTCCTTCACCGCTCCACCTCACCTGAAAGAACTCGAGGAACAGCTTGAAGGGATTCGGAAGGAGAAGGAAGCAGCCGTTTCTGCGCAGGAGTTCGAGAAAGCGGCGCGGATGCGGGATCAGGAACATAACATGCGAACCCGGCTCGAGGACGAACGAACCCGGTGGCAGCAACAGCAGGTGACCGACAAGCCCGTCGTGACCGGCGAAGACATCGCCTACATCGTCTCCACCTGGACGGGCGTACCCGTCACCAAGCTGGCAATGGCCGAGACGGAACGCCTGCTCAAACTCGAGGAAGTGCTACACGCGCGGATGGTGAACCAGGAGGAGGCGGTCAGCGCCGTTGCCCGGGCGGTTCGGCGCGCCCGCTCCGGTCTCAAGGATCCGCGGCGCCCCGTAGGTTCATTCATCTTCCTCGGCCCTTCAGGCGTCGGCAAGACCTACCTGGCCAAGACGTTGGCGGAGGCCCTGTTCGGCGACGAGGAAGCCATGGTTCGAGTGGATATGTCCGAGTACATGGAACGCCATAACGTGTCGCGGCTGGTGGGGGCGCCGCCGGGCTACGTGGGCTACGAAGAAGGCGGCCAGCTCACCGAGGCGGTCAGGAGAAAGCCGTATTCGGTCGTGCTCCTCGATGAGATCGAGAAGGCCCACACCGAGGCGTTCAACCTGCTCCTCCAGATCATGGAGGATGGGAGGCTGACCGACGCTCAGGGCCGGGTGGTCGACTTC
>DOZU01000084.1 GCA_003517845.1 Clostridiales bacterium
CGCGAGGGCGAAGCCCGAGCCGTGCCGGCGGCTTTCTCCCAGCGCGAACGCGTACGTCTGGTGACGGTGGACGCCGAGGACCGTTTCCTCGATGCCTTGCGGGGAGTGCGCGATCCCGAGCGCAAACGGAGGATCATCGGCGAGACCTTCATCCGGGTGTTCGAGGAAGAAGCGCGCAGGCTGGGGCGCGTCGACTTCCTGGTGCAGGGCACCATCTATCCCGATGTCATCGAGAGCGGGCGGCACGGAGCAGCCTTGATCAAGACCCACCACAACGTTGGCGGCCTGCCCGAGCGCCTCGACCTCGCGCTGGTGGAACCGCTGCGGGATCTGTTCAAGGATGAAGTGCGGCGGGTCGGCGCCGAACTGGGCTTGCCCCGCGACCTCTTGACCCGGCACCCGTTCCCCGGACCCGGCCTGGCGGTGCGGGTGCTGGGGGCAGTCAGCCGGAGGCGCCTGGCCGTATTGCGGGCGGTGGACCACATCGTCACCGAGGAGATCACCCGGGCCGGGTGGTATGATCGGCTATGGCAGGCCTTCCCCGTACTGCTCCCGGTGCGCAGCGTGGGGGTGAAGGGGGACCGGCGCAGTTACGGGCAGGTCGTCGCCTTGCGGGCGGTGGAGAGCGCCGACGCCATGACCGCCGACTGGGCCAGATTGCCCTTCGACCTCCTGGACCGGATCTCGCGGCGGGTGGTGGACGAGGTGCCGGCCGTCAGCCGGGTAGTCTATGACATCAGCTCCAAACCGCCGGCAACCATCGAGTGGGAATGAGGGATGCTCGGTGCTGGGACGTTACTCCCGCCCTGCCCTGAGGCAGCTCTGGTCAGACGAAAGTCGCTACCGGCGTTGGCTGGACGTCGAACTGGCCGCCTGCGAAGCCTGGGCCGAACACGGCGTGCTGCCGGCCGACGCCGTCCGCCGACTGGTGGAGAAGGCCCGCTCGCTGCCGATCGACCAGGATTTCGCCATCCGCGTGGCGGCCATCGAAGCCGCGGTCAAGCACGATGTGATCGCCTTCACCACCGCCCTGTCGGAACGCCTGGGTGAAGAGGGCCGGCTCATCCACTACGGACTGACTTCCTACGATGTCGTGGATACCGCCTTGTCGGCGCTCATGGTCGAGGCCATGGACATCATCCTGGCCGGGCTGGAGGGGTTGCGGGCAGCCGTTGCCCGCCGGGCCCAGGAATACCGCGACACGCCCATGGTCGGACGCACCCACGGCGTGCACGCCGAGCCGATCACCTTCGGGCTGAAGCTGGCCGTCTGGTATGCGGAACTGGGTCGACATCGTGAACGGCTCCTCGCCGCCCGCGAAGGGATGCGCGTGGGCAAGTTGTCGGGGGCGGTGGGCACTTACGCGCATGTCCATCCGGCGATCGAAGCGGGTGTATGCCGCCGGCTCGGTCTGCGCCCCGCGCCGGCCAGCACCCAGGTGCTGGGCCGCGATCGGCATGCCGCGTACGTCACGGCCCTGGCCATCTTCGCCGGAGGGATAGACGGCTTTGCCACCGACCTCCGGGGGCTGGCTCGGACGGAAGTCGGGGAAGTGGAGGAACCCTTCGCCCCGGGCCAGAAAGGTTCTTCCGCCATGCCCCACAAACGCAATCCCATCGCTTGCGAGCAGATGGCCGGCCTGGCCCGGGTGGTCCGGGGCTATGCCGGAGCGGCCCTGGAGAACGCCCTGCTCTGGCATGAACGGGACATCTCCAACAGCTCGGCCGAGCGGATCGTCCTGCCCGACGCGACCGCCATCGTCGATTACATGGTGCATCGCTTCACCGCGGTGGTGGAGGGGATGCGGGTTTACCCCCAGCGCATGCTGGAGAATCTCGAAGCCACGGGCGGCCTCATCTACTCCCAGCCCTTGTTGCTGGCCCTGGTCACCTCGGGGATGAGCCGCGAGGATGCCTACGCCTGGGTGCAAGCTCACGCTGGCGAGGCGGGGGTGGGTGGCCGGTCCTTCCGGGAACGCGTGGAGGCCGACCCCGACATCGCCCGCCGGCTGGGTCCCGAAGGCCTTGCGGCCGCCTTCGACTGGCGGCGGCAACTGGTCCATGTCGCCGATGTCTTCCGGCAGGTCGGGCTGGAAGGGGGTGAGGGCAGTAACCAGGCTACTGTATGAGGGGAAAGCCAAGCAAGTCTTCGCGACCGATGAACGGGACGTCGTGCGGATCCACTTCAAGGATGATGCCACGGCTCTCGATGGGAAGAAGCGAGGGACCATCGAGGGCAAGGGGGCGGTGAACGCCCGGGTGAGCGCCGTGTTCTTCGAATACCTGGCCGGCCGGGGCGTGGCCACGCATTACCTGGGCATGGCGGGCGACCGGGACCTCCTGGCCCGCCGGGTGACCATCATCCCCCTGGAAGTCGTGGTCCGCAACGTGGCGGCAGGCAGCCTGGCCAAGCGGCTGGGCTGGGAAGAGGGCCGGCCGGTGGCTCCCCCCATCGTCGAGCTGTACCTGAAGGACGATGCGCTCGGCGATCCGCTGATCAACCATTACCACGTACGGGCCCTCGCCGTGGCCAGCGACGGCGAGCGGCAGCGCCTGGAGGAGACGGCCCTGGCGGTCAATGGCCTGCTGGTCCCCTTCCTGTCGCGGAAGGGGCTACGGCTGATCGACTTCAAGCTGGAATTCGGACGCGACGCCGGCGGCGATATCTTGCTGGCGGATGAGCTGTCGCCGGATACTTGCCGGCTCTGGGATAGCGATAGCGGATACCGGATGGACAAGGATCGCTTCCGCCGCGACCTGGGTGGCGTCGCCGACGCCTACCAGGAGGTATTGCGGCGGCTGGAAGGCGGGGAGAGCGATGCGGTGGCGGGCGCGGGTCGTGGTGACCCTCAAGCCGGGAGTGCTTGACCCTCAAGGGGAGGCGACCCGGAAGGCGCTGAACGGGGTGGGCTTCGCCGGCGTGGAGGATGTCCGGGTCGGCAAGTTCCTGGAGGTGGAACTCGAGGCGGCATCCCGGGAGGCGGCGGAAGGCATGATCGGCGAGATGTCGCGCCGGTTGCTCGCCAACCCGGTCCTGGAGGAGTTCCGGTACGAACTGGAGAGCCGGTAGGCGGCAGGAGGAGTGTCCTTGCG
>DOZU01000101.1:0-1769 GCA_003517845.1 Clostridiales bacterium
CCAACTCCTTTCCGACGTTCGCCTGGGAAGGGATCTGGGGTTACTGAAGGGACTGACGTCGTTCGGTATCACCGAAGTGTTGGTCATTACGCGGCCCGGCTATCTTCAGAAACTCGCCGGCCGTGCGCTGTCTGCGGCGGAGCGGGATGCAGAGCGGGCCCGGCTTGTACGAGAGAAGCTCAAGGGCCCGGCGACCTGATGGCGTGGAGAGGAGGATGAACATTCGTGCCCAGTCACTACATGTTCGGGCGGTACACCGAGCGAGCGCAGAGGGCCATTATCCTTGCACAAGAGGAAGCGAGAAGACTCAACCACAATGTTGTCGGCACCGAGCACCTGCTCCTGGGGCTGATCCGGGAGGGTGAGGGAGTCGCAGCCAAAGTCCTGCGAGCCATGGGCGTCAGTCTCGATAAGGTGCGGGCGGAAGTGGAAGGGATCATAGGCGGCGGCGAGCCACAGGCCGCGGGAGAGACGCTCAACTTTTCGCCGCGGGCCAAGAAAGTGGTTATGGAGCTGGCCCTCCTGGAGGCGCAGGCCCTGAACCACAACTACATCGGCACCGAGCATCTCCTGCTCGGACTCCTTCGCGAGGGGGAGGGCGTGGCGGCAAGGGTACTGGAAGGTCTGGGAGCGGACCTGGACAAGACCAGGGCGCAAGCGATGCAATTGCTGGGGGGGCCTGGTCCGGCTTCTCAGCCTGCCCCTGGCGGAGTTGGCGTCCCTCGGCGTGCTCGCAGCAAGACGCCAACACTCGATGCATTTGGTCGCGATCTCTCCGGGCAGGCCCGGGAAGGGAAGCTGGATCCGGTCATCGGGCGGGAGAAGGAGATCGAGCGCGTCATCCAGATCCTGTCGCGGCGCACCAAGAACAACCCGGTCTTGATCGGCGAACCGGGTGTCGGTAAGACGGCAATTGTGGAAGGACTGGCGCAGAGGATAGTCTCTGGGGAGGTCCCCGAGACCCTCAAAGACCGGCGGGGGGTGACGCTTGACCTGGCCTCGGTGGTCGCCGGGTCGAAATACCGGGGGGAGTTCGAGGAGAGGCTAAAGAAGGTCACGGAAGAGATCCGCAGTTCCCGCGACATAATCCTGTTCATCGACGAGATGCACACCATCATCGGTGCGGGCGCGGCCGAAGGGGCGATCGATGCCTCCAACATCCTCAAGCCGGCCCTGGCCCGGGGTGAACTCCAGTGCATCGGGGCGACGACTCTGGATGAGTACCGCAAGCACGTTGAGAAGGACCCGGCCCTGGAACGGCGGTTTCAGCCCATCATGGTGGATGAGCCGTCGGTCGATGAGACCCTGGCCATCCTGAAGGGGTTGCGCGATCGCTATGAGGCTCACCACCGAGTTCAGATAACCGACGAGGCCTTGGACGCCGCGGCCAGGCTAT
Source organism: Clostridiales bacterium (assembly GCA_003517845.1). GTDB lineage: Bacteria > Bacillota > Sulfobacillia > UBA995 > UBA995 > UBA995. The sequence goes on from DOZU01000101.1 coordinate 1,397, forward strand.
CGGATCGGTACGTTGCCGACCGGTTCCTGCCGGACAAGGCCGTCGACCTGGTAGACGAGGCTGCTTCCCGGGTCCGGCTCCGCTCCTTCACCGCCCCGCCTCAGCTGAAAGAACTCGAGGAACAGCTTGAAGGGATTCGGAAGGAGAAGGAAGCAGCCGTTTCCGGGCAGGAGTTCGAGAAAGCGGCGCGGATGCGAGACCAGGAGCACAACATGCGAACCCGGCTCGAGGACGAACGAACCCGGTGGCAGCAACAGCAGGTGACCGATAAGCCCGTGGTGACCGGCGAAGACATCGCCTACATCGTCTCCACGTGGACGGGCGTACCCGTCACCAAGCTGGCAATGGCCGAGACGGAACGCCTGCTCAAACT
>DOZU01000101.1:2119-4955 GCA_003517845.1 Clostridiales bacterium
GACGGAACGCCTGCTCAAACTGGAGGAAGTGCTGCACGCGCGGATGGTGAACCAGGAAGAGGCGGTCAGCGCCGTTGCCCGGGCGGTTCGGCGCGCCCGCTCCGGCCTCAAAGATCCGCGGCGCCCCGTAGGTTCATTCATCTTCCTCGGCCCTTCAGGCGTCGGCAAGACCTATCTGGCCAAGACATTGGCGGAGGCCCTGTTCGGCGACGAGGAAGCCATGGTTCGGGTGGATATGTCCGAGTACATGGAACGCCACAACGTCTCGCGGCTGGTGGGGGCGCCGCCCGGCTACGTGGGCTACGAGGAAGGCGGCCAGCTTACCGAGGCGGTCAGGAGAAAGCCGTATTCGGTCGTGCTCCTCGACGAGATCGAGAAAGCCCACACGGAGGCGTTCAACCTGCTCCTCCAGATCCTGGAGGACGGGAGACTGACCGACGCGCAGGGCCGGGTGGTCGACTTCAAGAACACGGTGGTCATCATGACGGCCAACGTCGGCGCCCACCTCTTGAAGAAGGACTCGGCCATCGGCTTCCGTGCGACTGCCGGCGAGGCCGGCCACTACGAGGCCATGAAGGAGAGAGTCCTCGGTGAACTCAAGCGAACCTTCCGTCCCGAGTTTCTCAACCGGGTGGACGAGATCATCGTGTTCCAGGAACTCAGCGAGCCGCACCTGCGTCGGGTCGTCGACCTGATGCTCGAGGAAGTCGGCAAGCGGCTCAAGGAGAACAACCTGGAGTTGGAGGTTACGGACCGCGCCCGGGAGCGGCTGGCCCGGGAAGGGGCGGATCCCATGTACGGAGCGCGCCCGCTCCGCAGGTCGATCACTCGCCTGGTGGAGGACCCCCTGTCCGAAGAGGTGATCAAGGGCGCTTTCCAGCCGGGAGACACGGTGGTCGTGGATTTCCAGGATGAAGGCTTCACCTTCGAACCCCGGCGGCCTTGAACCACTGAAGCACGAAGGGATGAGGTAGCGGCATGCCCAGGCCGTTTCAAGATGAGCAACTGCTGGAGATGCTGAGGATGGTAGCTCCGGGCATGCCGCTGCGCGAAGGGCTGGACAGCATACTGCGGGGCCGCACCGGGGCCCTGATTGTAGTCGGTGACGGGCATGAGGTGGCGGCCATGAGCGATGGCGGCTTTCGCCTTGATACCGCGTTCCACCCCACAAGCCTGTACGAACTGGCCAAGATGGACGGCGCAATCATCCTGTCGGCCGATGGCAGGAAGATCGTTCGTGCGAATGTCCACCTCAACCCGGATGCCAGCATCCCCTCATCGGAGACGGGGATCCGGCATCGGACGGCAGAGCGCGTCGCCCGACAGACGGGGACGCTGGTGATAGCCATCTCCGCTCGACGGAACGTGATTTCGGTCTACCGCGCGAATCTGCGTTACCTGAGCCGGGATGTCGCTTACCTGCTCGCCGTCGCCAACCAGGCACTGCAGACTCTCGAACGCAGTCGCGACTCCCTTGACAAGGCGCTCCTCGCCCTCGGGGCGCTAGAATTTGAAGACCTGGTGGTGGTGGGCGACGTCGTTCGGGTGCTGCAGAAGGCCCATGCGACACTCAGGGTTGTTGCCGAATTGGATCGGTATGCGACCGAACTCGGCGAAGAGGGCCGGCTCGTTGCCATGCAGCTCGAACGATTGTCGAGCGGGGTGGAAGAGGAAGCGATTCTGTCGGTGAAGGACTACTGCCGGCAACCAAGCGACGAGAACTGCCGCGAGGTGCACGATGAATTGAAGGGGGCTTCACGGGAGTTGCTGGCCGACGGAGCTTACCTGGCCCGACGACTTGGGTTTGGCTCCGGTCTGACGGTGCTGGATACTCCCGCCAGTCCTCGTGGCTACCGCCTGTTACGGCGCATCCCGCGACTACCCTTCAGCATCATCGACAACCTCGTCAAGAAGTACGGGCTCCTGTCGCGGATCATTGCGGCCACGCCGGACGAATTGGACGGCGTCGAGGGGATTGGCGAGGCAAGGGCGCTCGCTATCCTGCAAGGACTGACGCGGCTCCGGGAAGTGCTGCGCCGGAGTCCCGAGCGAACCTCCGGATGACCGGTGTACGATCAGCAGAACTTGTATATGCCGAGAGCCGATAGTCGTTGGCGTTCTTTCAAGAAGAGGTCGTACAGATTCAAGTCAAGGAGGTTGCACAGGCCGACTACGTAAAAAAGGTGGTTTCCCAACTCCACCTCCAACGTTTCGCGACAATTGTCGCACAGAGAACCCGCCAAGTGCGTGTCCATGTGGGCCCGCAATTCCTCTAACCGGATGTCTTCCGGCACCCGCTGGCGCGCGGCGGTTATGCGGAGACATCCGCAACTGGTCACCGCTTTAGCCAGAGCGCGATTGACTCGCGCCTCCGACTCCTGCAGCTTGGTCATCACATCTAGTATGCTTCGGTGACGGACCAAGCAGCGCTCCACCGAGTCCTGAAACTCACTCCATAGAAGATCTTTCATTACCCGGCGCCCCACCCCTTGCGGCCCGAATTTTCAGCGGGACAAGACATGGTGGACGTACCGGGATTCGAACCCGGGACCTCCGGCTTGCGATGCCGGCGCTCTCCCATCTGAGCTACACGCCCACAACCCGCACCATCATTCTACCCCGGGATGAACCCTACCGTCAACGCCGACGCGACGGCAATCATGTCCGGGATGCTCCGGCCGAATTGTATGTTGACACTGCCTCAGCAGCATGGTAAAATTACAGTTTTCTTGACATATACCTGCCGATCTGCTAAAGTGAAGTCGTCGGGGACCGGAGACAGGAGGGCAGTCCGGTGTTCAACGTGGGCGACAAAGTTGTCTACCCCATGCACGGT
>DOZU01000191.1 GCA_003517845.1 Clostridiales bacterium
CCCGAGTTGCTCCAGGCGATAAGTGGAGCCGCCGGGCAGGTGCCCGGCATCCTGCGGGTGAATTCTGTCCGCGCCCGACACGTTGGCCCTGAGGTACTGGTGGATTTGCGGATCGGGGTGGATCCCGGGTTGACGGTGGCGGGAGGTCATACGATCGCTCACGCCGCCCGCCAGGCGGTGATGGAACGAGTGCCGGGAGTGGTGGACGTGCTGGTCCATGTCGACCCGGAAGACGGAGCGGACGCCGGTTGAATTGCCGGCTTCAGTTCATCCTCGGTCGGGCGGGTACCGGCAAGACCCATGCGTGCCGGGAGGCGATCCTGTCCGAGTTGCGGCGGGACCCCTGTGCCCATCCCTTGCTGCTCCTGGCCCCCGAGCAGTTCAGTTTCCAGATGGAACGCGAACTCGCCTCCGCTCCGGACCTGCAGGGCTTCATCCGCCTACAGGTACTGGGTTTCCGGCGTCTTGCCGCCCGGGTGCTGGAGGAAGTCGGGGGGGCCGCCCGGCCGCGCCTGACGGAAGTCGGCCGGCTGATGGCGATCAGGTCGCTCCTGCATCGCGAGCGGGCCGGGCTCGGGTTGTTCGCCCGAGCCGCCAGGCGGCGAGGATTCGTCGAACAGCTTGCCGGCACCCTCGCCGAATTTCGGGCCTATGCGGTGAATGCCGATCGGCTCGAGACGGTGGCGCGGAGGCTGGCCGATCGGGGCGGACCCCCTGGCCTGGCGGCCAAGCTGGCGGACCTCATCTTCCTGGCGCGGGCCTATGAGGAGTACCTGGCCGACAAGTTCCTGGATCCGGATGAGTTGCTGAGCCTGGCTGCGCTCCGCTTGCCCCGGTCGCGGAATCTTCAGGGCGTAGAGGTGTGGGTGGACGGGTTTGCCGGGTTCACCCCCCAGGAGTACCTCATGATGGACGGGCTGTTCCCGGTGGCCCGGCGCATGCACGTCAGCTTGTGTCTCGATCCCGCCGAACTCGATGCCCCCCTCCAGGATGCTGACGTCTTCTTCCCCACCCGCGATACTCACCTGCGGCTGACCTCCCGGGCGCAGGCCGCAGGCGTCCCCCAGGACCGGCCGATGATGCTGGCGGGTGGTCCGCGACGGTTCGCCGGTGGCGGGGAACTCGACTTCCTGGAACGGCACTACGCTCGGGACGCGAGGGCCGAGGCTTTCCCTCACCCTCCCCGGTCCATTCGCCTGGTCGAGGCCGCCGACCGGCATACGGAGGTGGAAGCGGCGGCCCGGGAGCTGATACGCCTGGCGCGGGACGAAGGTTACCGATGGCGCGACGCGGCCATCATGGTCCGGGATGTGGCGTCGTACCGCGACCACTTGGCCCCGCTGGATGACCACAGCATCCCCTATTTCCTGGACGAACGGCGTCCGGCAACCCACCACCCGCTGGTGGAACTCGTCCGCTCGGCCGCCGAGGTGGTGGCCGCCGGCTGGAAAATGGCTCCGGTACTCCGCTACCTCAAGACCGATCTGCTCCCCCTCCCCCGTGACCAGGTCGACCGGCTGGAGAACCGTCTCCACGGGCTGACCACGGGAGGCGGTGGGTGGCCGGGTGCGGACTCCCTGCCGGAGGATAGGCGACGGCCGGCCCTGGGCGCCCTCGAGTCCCTGGTAGCGAGGACGGGCGGCAAGACGCTGTCCGCGGCCGAGTGGGCGGACCACTTTCGGACGCTCCTCGGGGAACTGGAGGTCCAGCGCCAGCTCGAAGCCTGGCAAGCTGAAGCTTTGGCAGCGGGATGGGTGGAGGGGGTTCAGGAAGGCGCCCAGATATGGACGTCGGTTGCCGGCGTCCTGGACGAACTCGCTTCGGGACTGGGAGACCAGCCCCTGGAGGCCGCAGCCTTGCCGGAGATCCTGGAGACGGGCCTGGCCGCGATCCGGCTGGGCATGGTGCCGCCGGCGCTCGACCAGGTGCTCGTCGGTCAGGTTGACCGGTCGCGGGTGCCCGATGTGCGAGTAGCTATGATACTGGGGTTGAATGACGGGGAATTCCCCCGCCCCGCCCCCGAGGATCCGATCTTCGACGACGACGAACGCGAGTTGCTCGAAGCCGAGGGGCTGGAACTCGCGCCCAACAGCCGCCGGCGAGCGCTGCGCGAGGGGTACCTCGGCTACATCGCCCTGACCCGTGCTTCTGAGCGGCTGTGGGTCAGCTGGTCCTGCCGGGCTGCCAGTGGCAAGCCCCTCGCTCCTTCCGAGCTGATAAACCGCGTGCGCGTCCTGTTCCCCCATTTGCGCCCGACTGAAGGCGAGCCCGAGGATTGGCTGGCCGGCGAGCGGGCGGCCCGGTCCGGGCTGGTCCGGGCGCTCCGCCGGGCCGACGCGGGCCACCCGCTCGAGCGCTTCTGGATTGAGCTGTATCACTGGTTCCGCGAGTGCGGAGGCGATACCGATGAACTCGTCGCGGCATCCGAGGGGCGAAGGCCGGGCGCGGAGACTTCATCGTTGCCCCGCGAACTGGTAGCCGCGATCTATGGCGACCCCATCCGGGCCAGCCTGTCTCAGCTCGAGCTGTTCGCCGCCTGCCCCCGGGCCCACTTCCTCAGGTACGGGCTGGGGCTGCGTGAGCGGAGCCGGCAGGAGCTGGAGCCGCAGGATATCGGCATCTGGCTTCACGCCGCCGTCAGCAGCCTGCTCGAGGCGCTGGACCGCCAGGGAGTGGACTGGGCGCCGGAGGCGAGCGCGGCCAGCGAGGAACTGGCAGCGGCCGTGATGCAGGCCACTGCTCGGGACTGGGAAGGGAGATCGCCTTACTCCCGGTTCACCGCTCGCCTGCTGGCGCGATCCTTCCGGCGGGTGGTGAGCATGCTTGCGTTGCATCGGCGGCGGAGCGCCTTCCGGCCCGTTGCCCGGGAACTCGCGTTCGGCGGGGGGCGCCCGCTGCCCGCGCTCGAGTGGCGCCTGGCGGGCGGCACGCGCCTGGAACTTGCGGGCCGGATCGACCAGGTGGACATCGCCCGGGGGACCGCCGGCACTTACCTGCGGGTGATTGACCACAAGTCGACGGTCCGCCGGCTCAGCCCCGCGGCCGTCGAGGCCGGCGTTGACCTGCAACTGCTGTGCTATCTCCTCGCGGTGCACGAGGGCGCCGAGCGACTGGCCCCCGGGGGGGAAGGAGCGACGGTGGCGGGCGCCTTCTACTCACCGCTGCTGGCCGGTCTCCTGCACCAGTCGCGTCCGCTTTCGCCCGCGGAAGCCGAAGCGGCGCGCCTGGCCGAGTTCCGCCTTACCGGGCTAGCGCTGGCGGAGCCGGAAGCCATCCGGCTGATGGATGCGGGCCAGGGAGAGTCGCCCCCCGGCTACCTGGTTCGGGTTCCGCTGCGCCGAGACGGGCTCCCGCGCAAGGGCGGCGCCGCCCTTGACCGCGAGAGCTGGCAGGGGTTACTCTCTGCCGTGCGCCATCGCGTCGGCGCGCTGGGTGAGCGGCTGGCGGCCGGAGAGGTCGCCCGGCGTCCGTTCCGCCTGCGCTCGGACACGGCCTGCCAGCGTTGTGACTATCGATCGGTATGCGGCTTTGACCGCCTGCTCGGCGACGCCCACCGCGCGGCCCGGCTGCGGGGGAGTTGGCTGGAGCTGGCCGAGGAGGGGATGACCGGTGGAATGGACGGCCGAGCAACGGGCCGTCATTGAGGCGTCCGGATCGAGCCTCCTGGTATCCGCGGGAGCAGGGACGGGCAAGACCGCCGTGCTGGTCGAGCGGGTGCTCCAGAGCCTCGCCGCCGGTTCGCGCCCGGTGGGGGTTGACCGCCTGCTGATCGTGACCTTCACCGAGGCGGCCGCCCGGGAGTTGCGGGTGCGAATTCGAGAGACGCTCGCGGGACTCGCCGCGGTCCGACCGGCATTGTGGCGGGAAGCGATCATGGTGGATCAGGCGTGGATTTCCACCTTACATGCTCTCTGCCTGCGGCTGCTCCGCAAGTACTTCTACTTGACCGACCTCGACCCGGCTTTCCGGGTGTCCGGCGAGGAGGAGGCGCTCGCCCTTCGCCGGGAAACGCTGGCCGGATTGCTCGAAGATCGCTATCGCGAAGGGGCGTCCGATTTCCTGGACCTCGCCGAGAGTTTCGCCGGGCCCCGGGGCGATGAACCCTTGCGCCGGGCACTGCTGGAGTTGCATGCTTTCGCGGTGAGCCAGGCCGATCCGGAAGACTGGCTCGAGCGGGCGGCCGATGCCTTCCGGCTCCCTGCCGATCTCACGCTGAACCACCTCCCGTGGGCGGCGGCGGCCGTCCAGATCTTCCGGATCGACCTGGACCGGGCGGCCGACTTGCTGGAGGGCGCGGCCCGTCTGGCAGCCAGGCCGCGCGGGCCCGCAGCCTGGGGCGAGACCTTGCTCAGCGATGCGGCGAAGGCGCGGGACATGGTCACCGCGCTGGGCAGGGGATGGACCGCGGCCGCAGCCCTGACCGCCGGCCTGCAGCATGGCCGAATGCCGGCCCATCGGGGCGAGGTCCATGCGGCGATCAAGGACCGGGTCTCGACCATGCGCCGGGAAGCGAGGACGCTGGTTGAAGGGGCCAAGGGGTGGCTGGAGCGCCCGCCCGGTGACTTGTTGGCGGAACTCCGGAGCCTGGCCCCGCGGATGACGCTCCTGGTCGGGCTGGTGATGGAGCTGGACCGCGCCTATGCCCGGGCCAAGGCGTCCCGGTTGATGCTGGACTACAGCGATCTGGAGCGCCATTGCCTCAGCCTCCTGCAGGGCGGTGCCGGGGTCGCCGCTCGGCTGCGCGAGCGGTTCGAGGAAGTTCTCGTGGATGAGTTTCAGGACATCAACCCCCTGCAGGAGCGCCTGATCGAGCACCTGTCCCGGAGCGGCGACGACCCGTCCCCCAATCTGTTCCTGGTGGGCGACGTAAAGCAGAGCATCTACCGTTTCCGCATGGCCGAGCCGGCCCTGTTTCTCGCCCGCTACTACGACTATCCTCGGCGCCCGGGATGCCGCCGCCTCCACCTGTCCACCAACTTCCGCAGCCGCCCCGCCATCATCCATGCCGTCAATTTCTTGTTCCGTCAGCTCCTCACCGAAGGGGTGGCGGAGTTGGCCTATAGTCCCGAGGTGGAACTGGTGCCCTCCCGCCCGCCGGTGATGGCGGCGGAGGAAGTGGAGGTGCACCTTCTGGAACGCGCGGGGACCCGGAGCGCGCCCGAGGATGAGGGAGCGCGGGAAGATGACGATGCGGGACAGGAGTCGGAGGAGCCGGGAGAAGCGATCGAGGATGAAGCACGGATCATCGCCGACCGCATCCGTGCCCTGCTCCACCGGGATCCCCCCGGACTCATGGTGCCCGATCCCGTCACCCGGGAACTCCGGCGCCCCGAATACCGGGATATGACCGTGCTGTTGCGCGCAACCCGCGGCCAGGCCAACCAGCTCCTGGACGTGCTCCGGCTCCAGGGGGTCCCGGCGTGGGGCGAACTGGCGACCGGGTATGGAGACGCGGTCGAGGTCAAGGTGATGTTGTCCCTGCTCCGTTTGATCGACAATCCCCTGCAGGACTTGCCCCTGGCCGGCGTGCTGCTGTCGCCGGTGGTGGGGATGAGCCCCGCCGAGTTGGCCGCCCTTCGTATGGGCTCGACGGCCGACCTCGGGGAAGCGTTCCTCGCCAGCGGGGACCCGCGGATTGGCGAGTTCCGGAACAGGCTCGATCGCTGGCGAACCATCGCCCGGCGGCGTCCCGTGGGCGACCTGATCGCCGCCATCTACCGGGAGACCGGCTATTACGATCGCGTGGGTGCCATGCCGGCGGGGGCGCAACGCCAGGCCAACCTGAAGTCCCTGCAGGATCGGGCGCGCGCCTTCGATCAAGGCGCTTCCCGCAGCCTGGTGGGATTCCTCCGGTTGCTGGAAGGCATCGCGGAGGCCGGAGTCGATCTGGGCGAGGCCGGCGCGCTCGAAGGCGATGAGGACGCCGTTCGGGTCATGAGCGTTCATGGGGCCAAGGGCCTGGAGTTCCCCGTGGTATTCCTGGCCGGACTCGGTCGCCGGTTGCACGCGAGGGCAGCCGATCCTCATCTCGCCTATCACCGGCGAATGGGTCTCGGCCCTGCGGTGGTCGACCAGGGCCTGGGGGTCATGTATCCGAGTCTGGCCCAGCAGGCGGTCATGGGCCGCCTCCGCCTCGAGGATCTCGCCGAGGAACTCCGGATCCTGTACGTGGCCATGACCCGGGCGCGGGAGCGCCTGTTCCTGATCGGCACCGTGCGCGATCGCGAGCGGAGTCTGGCGCGCTGGACCGCGGCAGTGACGGGACACCGGGAGGTGCCCTTGCCGGATGCCTTGCTGGCCGGGGCCGGGACGGCCCTTGATTGGCTTGGACCGGCTCTGGCCCGCCATCCCAGCCTCGGCCTGCTGCCGGCCGAGGACTGCTTGCCGCCGACGGAACCTTCCCGCTTCCGGTTGATCTCCCCGCCGGCACCGCCGTCGGGGGGTGAAGCGCCCCTCCCCGCCAGGAAGGCTGTCGTCCCCGCGACCGTTCGACCTGACCCAGCTCTGCAAGCGCGGTTTAGCAATGCTTTGAACTGGCGTTATCCCCGGGAAAGTCTCGCTCACCACGCCGCCAAACGGTCGGTGAGTGAGCTGAAGGGCCGCGGCTGGGAAGGAGAGGAAGAGGAGTTCGGCGCCGCCACCGCGGCCACCGCCGCCCCCATCGGAGCCGGCGGGATGGAGGCAGGGACGGCCACGCACCTGGTACTGCGCCACCTCGATCTTTCCGCGCTCCTGGATGGGCCAGGGATCCGGCGGCAGATGGAGGACATGCTCCGGCGCGAGCTGATCGCGCGCCGCCAGGTCCGGATGGTGGACGTGGAGGCGATTGCCCGCTTCTTCGCCGGCCCCCTGGGGCGGCGGGTGCTCAGCGATCCGACCCGCGCCCGCCGGGAGGTGCCGTTCACCCTGGCCTTGCCGGCCGCCGAGGTCTATCCGGACATGCCCGAGGCGCAAGCGGCGGGTGAACGGGTGCTGGTGCAGGGCATCATCGATCTGATCCTCGAAGAACCCCATGGCCTGGTGATCCTGGACTTCAAGACCGGCCGGGTAGTCCCGGGGACGGAGCCGGCGGTGGCCAACCGTCATTCCTTCCAGGTTCGGCTGTACGCGCGAGCTGCCGCCGCCTTGCTTGGACAGCCGGTCAGCAGCGCTTTCCTCCACTTCCTCGCCGCCGGCCTGACGGTCGAGGTGCCGCCGGCCTGAGTAGCGGTGACCCTCAGGCCCGGCGAGGGGCGCCCCTGGTTCGCGCCACCCTGCGCCTCACCGCGGGGGAAAAGACCACGCTGGCCAGGGCGGCGGTGATGGGGACGCACAGCACAACGCCGATGCTCCCCGCCAGGGCGCGCACTACCTCCGTGGCGATGAGGTCGAGGTTCAGCACCTTGATCAGGCTGGCATCGTGTACCATCAAGAGCAGCAGCAAGGGCAGGGCGCCGCCGGTATAAGCCAGGATGAGGGTGTTGGCCATGGTGCCCATCACATCCCGGCCCACGTTCATACCCGAACGGAACAGGGCCAGGGGACTGAGCGCGGGGTTGGCCCGGCGGATTTCCTCGACGGCCGAGGCGATGGACATCGCCACGTCCATGATGGCCCCCAGCGCCCCCAAGATCATGCCTGAGAACAGGAGGCCGCGGAAGTCGAGCTGCAGGTCATCGACGAAGTACAGGAACTGGGCTTCCTGGGCGCTCATGCCCATCAATTGGGCCAGGTTGCCGCCGTACATGGCCAGTACTCCCGCCACCGCCAACCCCCCGGTCGTCCCCAGCGTGGCAGCCAGCGCCTTCCGGTTGGGCCCTGCCACCATCACCATGGTGGCCAGGGTGATCAGCGCGCATAGCACGACGGTGGTGGCGACGGGGGGAGAACCCGCCAGGAGCCGCGGCAGTAGCAGGAAGAATACGGCCAGGATGGTGAGGGCCAGGGCGAGCAGGGTTTTGAGCCCCTTCCGCCCCCCCATCGCCACCAGACTCACGGCGAACAACCCCATCAGCCCATAGAGATACGTGTCCCGGGCGAAGTCCTCGATGAAGACCGCGGGTCCCTCCACGTCTCCTTCCTCGATGCTGACCAGCACGGTGTCGCCGGGACTGAGCACCAGGTCATAGCCGGGTTGTCCGGAGAGATAGTTGTGGACGGTGAAGGTCTCATCCCGGTAGCGGCCACCCAGGATACGCAAGGTCACCGTCTGCCGGCGCATCGGCAGTCCCCAGGCGCCCTCCTGGACTTCCTCGTCATCCACCACCTCCAGCACCCGGGCCCGGGTGCGGATCGACGGCTCAAGCGGCGGTTCAAAAGCCTCGGCCGGTCCGGCGGGCGAGAGACCCAGAAGGAGCCCGCCGACGAGCGCGGCCAACATGAAGCTAATCCAGCCCCGGCGTCCGCTCAAGCTCGACACCTCCTAGCGGTTATAGCCAGACCAGCCAGAGCAGCAGATGGATCGCCGCTACCGTGATCAGGGTGAAAGGCAGACTGAGCTTCATGAAGTCCAAGGTCCGCACCGTGTACCCTTGCTTTTCTAGTATGCCGCAGGCGAAGACGTTGGCGGTGGCGCCGACCGGGGTGATGTTGCCCCCGGATCCCGTGCCCACCACCATGCCGTACAGCAGGGGGGTGGCGGAGATGCCCACCTGGGTCGCCACCATCCGGACCACGGGGATCATGAGGATGGTGTAAGGGACATTGTCCACCACCGCCGACGCGGCGACCGATGTCCATACGAAGAAGCCGGTGAGGGCGGCCGGGCTGCGAAGCCCCGATGCGCCGATTAGCCCGGCCAAGCGCTCGAGGAGGCCGGTGGTCTCCAGGGATCCGACCAGCACGAAAGTGCCGGTTATGAACAGGAAGGAATCCCAGTCAAACTCGCGGAGCAGGTCGCCCGCGCGCCTGGCTTCGAGGAGGAGGGCCAGCAGACCGACGGCCAGGCCGATCAGCCCGATACGGATCCCGAGATAGGGGGCAAGAGCCAACGCGACCACGCCGCCACCGAACAGGAGGGTTGCCCCATAGCGCGCCCGAGGAAGGGCGGAGGGGAGGTCGAAGCGCGCGTTCAGATGCCGGAAAGGGACCAGCAACCAGAGCAGGGCCACGGCGACCCCGGCCATGCTCAGCGTGCCGAGACCCGGGCGCCCCTGGCACCAGAAGAAATCGAAGAAGCTCATCCCCATGTCCATGGCGAGGATCAGCGCGGGGGGGTCGGCCACCATCGTCACCGTGGTCACGGCGTTCGAGCTTATGGCGAGGCCGACGAGGTAGGGGAATAGACTGCTTCGGGTCATCCGGGCCAGCTCGATCGCGACCGGGGCCATGATGAGCACGGCCCCGACATTGTGCATGAAGGCCGAGACCAGGGCGGTAATGCTGCACAGGATGAGCAGGGCGTACTTCTCGCTATGGACCCGGCGGAGGACGCCGGCGGCGAGCGCCCGGGGCACCCCGCTCTCGCTGAAAGCGCTCGATACCAGTAGGAATCCCGCATAGATTGCCAACACGTCGAGGTCGATCAACTCGAAGAGCGCAATCCGCCAGGGAACTACGCCCAGCGCGATCAGTACGCCGGCACCGGCCACCGCGATATAGGCCAGCTTGACCTTCCGAGTCAGGGCGAGGGCATAAGCGATGATGAACACGATCAGGCTGACCATCTGAGCGTAGGCCACGACTACTCCCCTCGGTACTAGCACCTGTGCGTGCTGCCAAGTTGTATGGTACCTGGGAGGCCATTGCTTGTCAACCGCCATCCGGGCCGCGGGAGGGCCTGATGACCGGATCGGAAAGCCTCGAAAGTGGTCGTTCAGGTGTGCAACCGGGGGTCCAAAGCATCGCGGAGGGCGTCGCCCACAAAATTGATCGATAGTACGGTCACGAAGATGGACAGGCCGGGGAAAAGGATGAGATGGGGAGCTTCCCGCAGGTAGTGGCGGGCTGTACTCACCATCGCACCCCACTCGGGAGTGGGCGGTTGAACGCCCAGTCCGAGAAAGCCGAGGCCCGCGGCGACCAGGATGGACGTGGCCACGGACAGCGTCTGGAAGACGATGATTGGCGACAACGAGTTCATCAGGAGATGCCTCACCATTATCCGCCAGGCAGGCGCACCGAGGGAGCGCGCGGCTTCCACGAATTCCTTCTCGCGCAGGGACAGGACGGCAGCCCGCACCAGGCGGGAGAAAGCGGGCGTCAGCCAGATGGTGAGGGCAACGATCAGGTTTGATGTGCCGGGCCCCAACACGCTGACGATGAGGATGGCCAACAAGACGCCGGGGAACGCCATCATGATGTCGACCACGCGGGAGACCAGGTTGTCAAACCATCCCCCAAGGTAGCCGGAGAGCAGGCCGATGGTCACGCCCAGCACCAGGCCCCCGGTTGAGCCCAGGAGCCCGATCAGCAGCGAGACCCTGCCGCCGTAGGCCACTCGGGTGAAGACATCCCTGCCCAGCTCATCCGTGCCCATCCAGTGTTGGGCACAGGGGGGGTCGAGCCGATTCAAGAGATCCTGGGCCTGCGGCTCATAGGGAGTTAGCTGGCTCGCGAGCAGCGCCATCAGGATCATGAGCGTCAGGAAGCACAGCCCCACCAGGGCCCCCCGGTTGCGGATCAAGCGGCGCCGGATACGCCCGCCTACCGATGCCAGGGTCGGTGCAGCGCGGCCGGTCTCAGTCATAACGGATACGTGGGTCGATGAAGGCATAGAACAGGTCGGTCAGCAGGTTGGCCAGGACGAAGCTGACGGCCACCACTAACACCGTGGCCTGTATCACCGGGAAGTCCCGGGTATTGATCCCCGTGACCATGTACCGGCCGATGCCCGGCC
>DOZU01000019.1 GCA_003517845.1 Clostridiales bacterium
GTCGAGGAAGATCACGCCCGGCTCTCCGTTCTCCCAGGCCATGTCCACCATCCGCCCGAAGACGTCCTTCGCCCGGAGTCTGCCGGCGACCTCGCCGCATCTTGGATTGATCAGGTCGTACTCCTCGTCCCCCTCCACCGCGCGCATGAAATCGTCGGTCACCGCCACCGATAGATTGAAGTTGGTGATGTCGCGGCCATCCGCCTTACAGGTGATGAACTCGAGGATGTCCGGGTGGTCCACCCGGAGGATGCCCATATTGGCGCCCCGCCGCGTTCCGCCTTGCTTGATCGCCTCGGTGGCCGCATTGAAGCACTTCAGGAAGGACACGGGACCGCTGGCGATCCCGCCCGTGGAGCGAACGACGTCGTTCTTGGGCCGCAATCGCGAAAAAGCGAAGCCTGTGCCGCCGCCGGAGCGCTGGATGAGCGCCGCGTGCTTGATGCTGTCGAAGATGGCCTCGATCGAGTCCGCCACCGGCAGCACAAAGCAGGCGGAGAGCTGGCCGAGTTCGCGACCGGCATTCATGAGACAGGGCGAGTTGGGCAGGGCCTCGAGCGAACTCAGCATCCGGTAGAAGCGGTGTTCCCATGCGGCCACCTCTTCCGGGGCCTTCCCGTAAGCCGACCCCTCGACCCCGGCGATATGGCGGGCGACCCTCCGGAACAACTCTTCCGCCGTCTCCACGACCTTGCCATCTACCCTGGCCAGGTACCTGGTCTCCAGCACGACCCGGGCATTCTCCGTCAGCTCCGGCAACGCTATTCCTCCCTGAGTAGCTTCTCGAGTTCGTCCCGGAACCGGCTGAGGTCTTTGAACTGCCGGTACACGGAGGCGAAGCGGACGTAAGCGATGTCATCGATCTCCCGCAGCCGTTCCATCACGAGTTCCCCGATAACCTGGCTGGACACCTCCCGTTCGCCCTGGTTGCGCAGGTGCGCCTCGATGCCGCGTACCACCGCTTCGAGCTGGGGCAAGGGCACCGGTCGTTTCTCGCAGGCCTTGGTCAGTCCCATCAAGATCTTGCGGGTATCGAATTGTTCTCGCCGGCCGTCTTTCTTGACGACCATCAAGGGGACATCGTCTACTTTCTCGTAAGTGGTGAAACGGCGGCCGCACTGCTCGCATTCGCGGCGGCGGCGAATACTCACCCCATCATCGATGGGGCGGGAGTCAACCACCCGGCTGTCGAGTTGCCAGCAATAGGGACAACGCATTTGCCTCCCCCTTTGCGGCCAATGGCACGACATGTGGTACCTGTTACAGCGTATACTACTACATGTGGTGAGTCAAGGGCTCAGCGCAGGGGGAGTTCGGCGAGCGCGGGCATCTCCACCAGGATCACGTCGGACCCGATCTTTCGGATTCGCTCCCAGGGGATGATGTATTCGGTATCCCGGCCGAACAGGCCGAGGAACCGTCCCGGACCGGGAACTACCAGGGCGAGGATTCGGCCCGAGACGAGGTCCAGTTCCAGATCGTTGACCACTCCCAGGCGCCGTCCGTCGAGGGTGTTGACCACGTCGCGAAGGCGGAGGTCCGAACCACGGACCAGTTGCCAGGTTTCGCGGAGGCCCGGCCGTACCTCCATGCGCTCCACCCCCGGACATGTCTATGCCGGGGAGGGAGGATCATCCCCGGTCTAGTTGCCGTCCACCGGCGCGGGCTGCCGGGCCTCCCGCCAGCGCGTCCAACTCGGCCAGCGGTGCGCCAGTCGGTTGACTCTCTCCCAGACCCAACTGCGGATCGCGATAGGCTGTCCCTCGAGCCGTCTCGTCAACTCTTCGCGACTGAGCGAGGGGTCGGCACCCGCCACCTCGAGGAAGCAAAGCGGCGGAAAGAGCACACACCACCAGTTCCCGCCCCTGCCGCTGCCCAGCACCAGCCGTACGGCCCGATAATCGCCTCCCGGCAATACCATTTCCCCGTAAGCTCCGGGCGGGAACTCCGCCACAGTCCAATCCGCGCGGGCCCCGTACGCCAGACCTCGAGACCGCAGCGTGTCCGCGGCTACGGCTTCGACTCGACCGAGTTCCCGGCGAATCAACCCGGCCGCCGCCTGAGGCGCGGGAGGAATGCGGCCGGCGTAGTGCTGAAGGACCGCGTTTCGGACCGCCAGCTTGGCCTGTTCGTCCCGGTGCGCCTCGCTATGGGCGACGACGTGCAGCCGTACCAGGTTGTCAGGGTTCCAGGCCGCCACGGTCCGGTGGCGATGGTCCATACCCGCAGCCGTTGCCGCGGCCAATAGCAGGGCCAGGGCTATCAGCCAACGCAGTCGGCTCCCTCGGTTCATGGCCTGTCACCTCCGCAGCAGTTCACATCTGCCGCCGCATGTGGGCGAGAGCCGCCTTCTCCAGGCGGGAAACCTGGGCCTGGGAGATGCCGATTTCCGCGGCGACTTCCATTTGCGTCTTCCCCTGGAAGAAACGCAGGGTGAGGATCATCCGCTCCCGATCCGCGAGGCGGCGCATGGCCTCGGTGATGGCGACCCGCTCCAGCCATCCATGGTCGGCCGACCGATCGTCGGCAATCTGGTCCATGACATGGATCGGGTCGCCTCCGTCGTGGTATACCGGGTCAAACAGACTGATGGGCTCCTGGATCGCGTCGAGCGCATACACCACTTCCTCGCAAGGGAGCTTCAGCTCGCCGGCGATCTCGGATATGGTCGGTTCCCGGGAATGCTTGTTCACGAGGCTGTCTCGCACTTGGAGCGCCTGATAAGCGACATCTCGCAAGGAACGGCTCACGCGGAGCGGATTGTTGTCTCGCAGGAAGCGGCGGATTTCCCCGACGATCATGGGAACGGCGTAGGTGGAGAATTTCACGTTATGGCTCAGGTCGAAGTTGTCAATGGCCTTGATCAGCCCGATGCAACCTACCTGGAAGAGGTCATCGACGTTCTCTCCCCGGTTGTTGAATCGCTGGATCACGCTGAGCACGAGCCGGAGGTTGCCGCGGATGAGCTGCTCCCGGGAGTCGAGGTCACCCTGATCGAACTTGACGAACAGCTCCCGCATCCGCGGGCTCGAGAGCACGGGAAGCTTGGAGGTGTTGACTCCGCATATCTCCACCTTGTTGACCAGCAAGATCCCAGTCCTCCCGGAAACTGACAATATCTGTAATGTCGTTCACAGTATCTCCGGGAGGGCGGCGCTTATGCGTCCTCACTGCATGTTTGCCATGTCGTGGCGTAGCCGTTTGATGGTGCGCTTCTCCAGTCTTGAGATGTAGGACTGAGAAATGCCGAGGATATCCGCGACTTCCTTCTGAGTTCGTTCCTGCCCGTCTGCCAGGCCAAATCGCAGTTCCATGATCCGCTTCTCCCTGCCGGCAAGACCCTCCATGGCCTGCCGCAGGAGCATCCGATCGACCTCCACCTCGACTTGCCGGCAGATGATATCCGGGTCGGTGCCGTGAACATCCGACAGGAGCAGCTCGTTGCCTTCGCCATCCGTATTCAGCGGCTCCTCGAAGGACACTTCGGCGCGGCGCCGCCGATTGCGTCGCAGGTACATCAGGATCTCATTCTCGATGCAGCGGGAGGCATAAGTAGCCAGTTTGATACGCTTGCCGGGGTCGAAGGTGTTCACCGCCTTGATCAAGCCGATGGTGCCGATCGATACGAGATCTTCTATCCCGACGGCGCTTGACTCGAACTTGCGGGCGATGTACACGACCAGCCGGAGATTCCGCTCGACCAGGACGGACCTGACCGATCCGTCTCCGTCCTGAAGGCGTCCGATCAGCATCCCTTCTTCATCCCGGGAAAGAGGCGGGGGCAGCGTCTCGCTGCTGCCGACATACTGCACCGGTCGCCCCCACCCCAGCGCCGCCAGAGCGCGCGCCACTGCAAGCCGCATTCTCCAGCCCAGACCGAGGCTCACCGTCATCTCCTCTCCCCCTCCTCCAGGAGGTCTGGATTGAGCAGGGCGCGGTATTCCCCCGCCGCGGACAGCGCGCCGGGACAGGCGCAGACGACCACGCCCGCCAGCTTGAGTTCTCTCCCGCGGTCCCGCAGGACCATCGCGTCGGTCCGGAATCCCATCAGCAGTCCCACGGGTTGGCCGATGCTCTGAAACGGGACCACCCTGATCCGGGCGGCCCAGTGCGTGCCCTCCAGGCCGGAAGCAACCCGCGCCAGATCGGGTGGGTCTTTGAGGTGGACCTGGATGCCCGCGGGCAGCAGCCCGCCGAGTGCGGCTGCTTCGACGATCACGGCCGGGGACCCGGTAAGCGGATCTCGGAGGCGATTCCCGGTATCCACCAGGGCGGGCAGGGTGATCGTCTCTTGACCAAAAATGAGTTCCATCGGCACCAACAAGCTGACTCGCCACTTACGCCGCATCTCGCTCAGCACCGAGCCCAGCAAGGACACCCCGCCCAGCAGCGACGCGGCCAGGATCCACCAGCGGACTCCGCCGGCGTATACCCAGACGCCGCCGATCACCGCTTGCGGCGAGCGGGTCAAGAACCCCCTGGCCAGAGCCGTCCCACCGGTCACGAGGGTGACGGCATAGAACCAACCCGCGGCCCGGCCGAAGTCGCGGAAGGTCCGAGGGGAGAAAGCCATCCCCACCATCAGCAGCGAAAACAGCAGCCTTCCCGGCGGGCTGAAAAGCCAGTCCAGGGACGGGACGAGGAAGGCCAGGGCATAGGCGCCGCCGGTCGCCGAGGCCAGGGCGAGCCGGCCGGCGGAGGCCGGTAGCCTGCCCAGACGGGCAGCCAGCCACAGGGTGACGAAGTTCATCCCGAGATTGGTCAGGAAATAGAGGTCGGCATACAGGTAGCCCAAGGGGGTCACCCCCCGGCAGAGAACCGATTCCCTGAAGGTCTATGCAGGTCCGCCGCCGCGCATGTCCCATTGTAGCCGGGGAGGCCCGAAAACTCTGTCGGGGTGTCGGTAGGGGCGGGCTCCAAACCTGCCCCTACCGACACCCCGAACACTACCGTGACCACGGCCCGGTCGCAAGATCATCCGGGCGCAGTAGGGGCGGGTTCCAAACCCGCCCCTACATGGATCCGCCGGAGACTAGTCGGCGATGGTGGGCCTGGCGCCCGCCGGCCCCTTCCGCCACACCCTGAACGCTATGCCGATCACGCCCAGGCTGCACAGGAAGACGCTGATGCCGATGACCGCCAGCGTCCAGTTGCCCCTGGGGATGTAAGTGGTGATGACGCTGTAAGCCATGGCGACCATGGAGGTGACCACCATGATCACGAACGGTATCACGTACGCGAGGATCGGGCGGCGCAAGCTCATCAGGAATACCGCGGCCGCGAGCAAGGCCAGCGACGCGAGGATCTGATTGCTGGCGCCGAACAGGGGCCACAGGTCCATCCCCAGCGGGAGCCTACCGGCACGGGGCACAGCGAGGAACATGACCGCCGCCAGCCCGGGAATCAGCGACACGCTCCGATCCTGGAACCACGCCGGCAAGCGGAAAGTGCTGGCGAACTCGGCGGTGACGATCCGGGTGAAGCGCATGGCCGAGTCCAGCGTGGTCATGGCAAAGCTCTTCGCCACCACCGCGAACAAGGCCGCGGCAAGGGCCACGGGGAAGCCGAGCGGCACCAGGAACGCCGCTCCGCCCTCGGCCCACACCACCGGCCAGCGAGCCGCTCCCCAGGCAGCGTAGAACTGCTCGTAGCCGGCCACTCCCAGGCCAACTACCGCCGTGAGCAAGGCAATGACCGCGAGATACCCTTCGGCCAGCATTGACCCGAAACCCACGAACTTGGCGTCGCCTTCCGAGCGCAGTTGTTTCGAGGTCGTGCCGCCGGCAACCAGGGAGTGGAACCCGGATACCGCGCCGCAGGCGATGGTGATCATCACGAACGGCCAGATGGGCGGCGCCCCCGGTGGCGCAAGGCGGATGGCCGGCGCCACCAGCTGGCCGCCGCCGGCCAGCGCCAGGGCACCGATGCCGGCGCTGATGACGACCAGCGCGATGATCAGCTGGATGCCGTTGATGAAATCGCGGGGTTGGACCAGCGACCATACCGGCAGGCGCGTGGCCACCACTATGTAGGCCAGCAGGATCCACACCCAGGTCGCGTACGGGAGTTGTAGCGGATAGGCAAGGCCTACCGGAACCATCGCATACATGACGGCCACTGCTATGATGCCACTGATGATCGGGTTCACTTTC
>DOZU01000170.1:0-1883 GCA_003517845.1 Clostridiales bacterium
CACCTTGATCTCCATCTTCATAACGTCTCCGCAGACGGGATTGCCCACCCGCCCCACGCCGTCGGGATCCTCGAGTTCGCCGACGTTCCGGGGGTTGAAGAAGTGTTCCATGACCTTGTCCGTGTAGGCGCTAGCTTCCGCCATCCGTTCATCCCTCCTGGGAAGTACCACCGGCACGCGGGCCGTCGCCAGCCCGTTCCGCATACAGGGGTGACATCTTGCGCAAGCGATCGATAGCCGGACCGAGCACGCCAAGCACGTATTCGATATCCGCGGCGGACGTCCCGCGACCCACTGAGAAACGCACGGACCCCTGCGCCAGGTCGTGCGGCAATCCCATGGCCACCAGCACGTGGGAAGGCTCAAGGGCCCCGGAGGTGCAGGCGGAACCGCTGGACGCGGCGATGCCCTTGCTGTCCAGGGCGAGCAGGATCGACTCCCCTTCCACGTACCGGAAGCAGAAGTTAGCGTTGTTGGGCAGGCGGTTGACCGGATCGCCATTCAGCACGACATCGGAAATGGTCTCGCCGATCCCCCGGATGAGCTGGTCGCGTACCGCCGCCATCGAGCGGGCCCGATCCGGCAGCTCCCCCTGCATGATCTCCGCCGCCATCCCCAGCCCTACGATGCCGGGGACGTTCTCCGTTCCGGGACGCCGCCGCCGCTCATGACCGCCCCCATACATCAGCGGGGCCAGGCGGATGCCTCGCCGGACATACAGGGCGCCGATCCCCTTGGGCCCATAGACCTTGTGCGCGGAGATGCTCATGAGGTCCACGTTCAGAGCGCCCACGTCGAGCGGCAGCTGCCCGAACGCCTGAACCGCGTCGCTGTGCAGCAATACGCCCCGCTCGCGGCAGAGCGCCCCGATCTCCGCCAGGGGCTGGATGGTCCCCACTTCGTTGTTGGCCGCCATGATGCTCACCAGGATGGTATCCGCCCGAATCGCGGCCGCCACGTCCTCGGGCTTGACCAGTCCCCGAGCGTCCACGGGGAGGTAAGTCACGGCAAAACCTTCCGTCTCGAGGGCCTCACAGGTGTGGAGCACGGCGTGGTGCTCGATCTGGCTGGTGACGATGTGACCGGACCCCGCCCGCCGGGCGACGCCGCGGATGGCCAAGTTATCGGCCTCCGTGCCGCCGCTGGTGAAGACGATCGCTTCCGCTTCGGCCGCCATGGCCCGGGCCACCCGTTCCCTGGCCTGCTCCACCGCCGAGCGGGCCCGCCGCCCGAACCGGTGCAGACTGGATGGGTTGCCGTAGGCCGCCACGAGGTGTTCGTGCACCGCCTGGGCCACCTCGGGAAGGACCGGGGTAGTGGCCGCATGGTCAAGATAGACTTCGCGCATGCCCATCGACTCCTCTCGTCAACGCCTCCGACGCCGCCTCCTGGCACAGGTCGGCGAGGGTGATCGAGTCCAACAAGTCCACCATGCGATCGCGCAGGCGGCTCCAGATGCCGCGGGTCACGCACCCATCCGTCCGGGCGCACGCCAGGGGATCGGTCACGCAGGCCACCGGTGATATCGGGCCTTCCACGACCCGCAGGATGTCGCCGACGCTGATCGCTGCCGCCGGACGGCCGAGCGTGTAGCCGCCCTGGGCGCCCCTCATGCTTTGCACCAGGCCGGCCCGGCGCAGCGGCGCCATGAGCTGCTCGAGGTACCTTTCCGAGAGCCCCTGGTGCTCCGCGATCTGCTTGAGCGGGACGGGTTCGGCCGATCGACGGCAGGCCAGATCGAACATCGCCATCACCGCATACCGCCCTCGCGTCGTCACCCGCATCGGCCGTCCCTCCCCCCTAATCCCTACTGAAACGCTCGGGTTTCCCCCTGAGAATAGTAGCAGAAGGCGTCAACCGCGTCAATGGCCCGGACATGGCCC
>DOZU01000170.1:2229-4838 GCA_003517845.1 Clostridiales bacterium
GACATGGCCTGGGCATGGTACTTGCGCTTGGCCTGTGATAGTATTGTTCAGGCGCCTCGGGCGCGAGACGGGAGGTATCGGGAAGTGCATGCGAAGAAACCGGTAGACGAAGCTGGCAGGGCGGACATCGAGGAGTTCAAGACCCCGCACTTCAAGATAGTGTTTTCCGCAGGCTGGCACCGGGAAGCATACCGCACCGACCTGCCGCGCGACTGCCGGGACTGCCAGACATCTTGCCAGTCGGCCTGTAAGACTTCGTGTACGGTGAGCAACCAATCCTGTCCGCTGGACAATGCCGGCTAGCCTGCCCCCCCGCGTGCACCGGTTCGAGCTGCACGGTGTGAGACTCGCCTTCGACGCGGGCAGCGGGACCCTGCTGGAGCTGGACGAAGCGGCCTGGCGGGTGCTGGGCGACTATCTCAAGCGAGGATTTGAGCCGGCAGCCCTGGCCTCCTCCCCGCCGCTACCGGGCGAGCCTGGCAACGGTCGCGAGGACGCCGTCGCGGAAGAGGCCCGGCAGGAAGCGGGTCGCCTGCGCGAGTCGGGAGCATTGTTCTCGGCCACTCCGCTAACGCCGCGACTGGAACCGGTCCTGAAGGCGCTTTGCCTTCACGTCGCCCACCGCTGCCAGATGACTTGTGCTTACTGCTTCGCTTCCGGAGGCGACTACGGCGAAGTCGCCGGTTCCGGCCTCATGACCCCGGCCACCGCCCGGGCGGCAATCGACTTCTTGCTCGGGTCCAGCCCTGATGTCAGGCGGTGGGCGGTGGACTTCTTCGGCGGCGAACCGCTGCTCAACTGGCCGGTGGTGAAGGAGACCATCCATTACGCGGAGCGGCGGGCTGCCACCGTGGGCGGACGGGTGCACTTCACCCTCACCACCAATGGGCTCGCCCTCTCGCCGGCTCGACTGGCCTTTCTCGACCGGCACGCCGTGGGCCTGATCATCAGCGTGGACGGGCGGCCTGCCGTCCATGACGCCTTGCGCAGAACGGCCTCCGGACGACCCACCTGGAGCAGGGCGGTGAAGGCTGCCCGGCTCGCGGCGTCCACCCGACCGGCCGGTGAGGGCGGCAGGGCAACCGGCCCCACCCCTTGGGTACGCGGCACGTTCACCCGACGAAACCTCGACTTCGCCCAGGACGCCCTGTTCCTCTTCCGGCTCGGTTTCCCGCAGGTTTCCTTGGAACCGGTGTGTGGCGGGCCGCCCGAACTCGCGCTGCGGCCCGAGGACGTCCCGGCCCTGGCCGGCCAGTATGAGTTGTTGGCCGGCGAGTGCGCCGCCAACGGCTTCCGTTTCTATCACTTTGAACTGGACCTGAGCGGCGGGCCGTGCGTCAGCCGCCGGATTGCCGCCTGCGGGGCGGGCAGCGAGTACCTGACGGTGACGCCGGAAGGCGACCTGTACGCATGCCACCAGTTGGTCGGCCACGACGGCTTCCGGGTAGGCGATGTCCGGCACGGCATCACCCGGCCCGAGGCCGGCCGGCGGTTCCTTGAGGGAGGTGTCGCTTCCGGACAGTGCAGCGAGTGTTGGGCGCGGTTCCTGTGCGGGGGCGGCTGCCGGGCGGCGGCTTTCTTCGAGCATGGCGAGGTCGGGATCCCTCCCTCCCTCGAGTGCGCCCTGCAGAAAAAGCGCTGGGAGTGTGCGCTCTGGCTGGCCGCCCGGCGCCAGCGGTAGCGGAGAACCTGGGTTCGCGCGAAATGTCTCGGATGCCCTTGCCCTCGATGTCCAGTTTGAACACGCTCAACATGGACCATCCTGCCAGCACGGGGGTAACGAATTATGGTTAAGGCTGATGGTTACAGGAGCAAGCCTCTGGAAGAGGTGAAGTCGCTTTCCGAAGCGAGGGTCAAGGCAGTGGCACGCGGGGCGTCCTCAAGCTGATTGGCTTCCGGAGGCAATACACGATCACCTCTTGTCAACTGTGGTGAGACTTCATGTCCCCGCCCTTCCCGTCAAGCCCCCTTTTTAGGCCGTTACATGCCTGGCTGCCGGCACGCGTGGCTGAGCGTGCTATGTCGCGGGTTCACATCCTCCATGGAATATTCTACCTGACCTGCGCGATCCCTCTGCGGACGGTGTCGAATGTCCGGCAGCAGGCTCTAACCCGCTTGCGTTACTTTCACCCTGACATACAGCCGGTCATTGGGGTCGCATTCCTCTCCCAGCACTGCTGCGACATGACCGGATAGCGAGGCTTTCTTCTTGAGGCGCTGCGCCAGTTGATACGCAATGCCGCGCCGCAAGTAACCGAGGTCATCCCCCTGCGGGTTGAGCACCAGGATGGCATTGGGATCATGCGGGTTATTCTTGCACCAGATGAGAGTCACCATGTCGCCCCCCGAAAGGTCGTTCAGCCGGTCCAGGCGCCCGCCGTACCGCAGACCTACCACGCGGGTGATGAACTCGTCGGCGTCCTTGTAGAAGTCCCGGACCTTTCCCGCATCATCGCCCAGGACGGCGCCCCAGAGAAACCCCAGTTCTCCGCCGAAAGGCTCGCCGAATGCCCCGTGCCTTTCCTCGGCGGCCGCGTTCAGCAGGTTGCCCACGGGTGCGAATTGGCGGATCAACCCGACCTCGTCGGTCCCGTTGCCCGGAACATAGA
>DOZU01000107.1 GCA_003517845.1 Clostridiales bacterium
CTGCAGGTACTCGACGGCTTCCCTGACCGCTTCCGGCCCGGTCACGGCAAGCATCTGCCGAGCCAGCCGGTCGGTAGACCACCCGGCCGCATGGGCCAGTCCACCTCCCAGGGGGAAATGGCGCCCCTTGCCCGGCAGCGCATCGTCGAAACCGCTCGGTTC
Source organism: Clostridiales bacterium (assembly GCA_003517845.1). GTDB lineage: Bacteria > Bacillota > Sulfobacillia > UBA995 > UBA995 > UBA995. The sequence continues at coordinate 163 of DOZU01000107.1, forward strand.
CGCCTGGTCGAAATCGGTCGCCTGCCGCGCGGCCCACATCCGCAATTCCTCGAAGGTCAGGACGGCGGCGACGGTCCGTTTCTCGCCTTCCGCAGCGGCCTCCGCTTTCTTGGCGATGCAGGGGCCGATGAAGACGACGGCGGTCTGCTGACCGTGGATACTCTTCAAGAAGCGGGCATGGGCGAGCATGGGCGATACTACCTCGAGCAGCGCCGGTGCCGCTCCCGGCTGGAAGCGCCGGACGTACTCCACGACGGCTGGACAGGCGCTGACCAGGTAAACCCCTTCCGGGCGGGCACTTACCAGCTCCGCGCACGCCCGGGCTACCAGATCGGCGCCGACCGCCGTCTCCGTGACCAATCGGAACCCGAGCTGCCGCAGGACCGAGGGCAACGCCCTGCTCTCCGCGGGGGAGAACGCCGCCGGATAGCTCGGCGCCACCGAGGCGATCACCGGGATCCCCGAGGCGATCAATGCCTGCGCGACTTCCGTCTCGTCCCGGTAAGACTTCGCGCCCTGCGGGCACTCGAGCACGCAGCGCCCGCACAGGATGCACCGGTCCGCCATGACTTGGGCCTGGCCGCCCTGCTTGCGCACGGCCTTGACCGGGCACGAAGTCACGCAGCGGTTGCAGTCCCGGCATCGCGCCGCATTGGTCCAGAGTGTCTCCCCGCCGGGCTGCCCCGCCGGAGGTCGGTCAGCGGTCAAGCTACTGCCCCCTCATCTCCGAGGTCGCCACGGGAGTTCCCTCAGCCGCTAGCGCATGCTCCAGACGGTCGAGGACCATCTCCAGGGTACAGGCCTCGTACAGCTCGTCGTCGATCCTGACCGCCGGCCCCCGCTCGCATACCTCGTTGCAGAAGGTGGCGGTAATGTCGACGAGGTGACCCCAGCCGCGTTCATTCACCTGGTCGATCAGCCGGTGTAACAGGTCGTGGCTCCCCCGGAGGTGGCAGTTGGTGCCGACGCACACTTCCACCCGCACTGCCCGATCCGAGGGCTCCGCCGCACCGGTAATCTCGACCTCGATCGCACCCGTACGCCGCCGGGGATGGTAATGCGTGTGCAGCAGGTCGTGGGCGGCGGGGCTACCCGGTTCGCCGAGGGTATCGGCGTACACCCGCTGTAGATAGGGGTTATCCTGGCTGTTGTGCATCTGCAGCATGGTGTCGCTCTGGTAGATGGATGCCTGCCGCGCCGCCCTGACCGAAGGAGTCCTCGCCGGCGGCTGGCCGGCCCCGCCCACGCAACCGCCTGGGCAGGCCATGACCTCTACCAGGTCGTATTGGCGTTTTCCCGCCAGCACGTCCTCGACGAGCTTCTGCGCTGCCGCAAGTCCGTGCACCACGGCGAGGCGCAACTTGCCGTCGCCCAGTTCCACCTCAACTTCCCGCAGTCGCTCCATGCCCCGGACCTCGTGGAAGCCGGTCGGGCGCCCGAGGGGTTTACCCATTACTTCCGCAGCATACCGCAGTACCGCCTCGGTCACCCCGCCGGTGGTGCCGAACAAGACCCCGGCGCCGCTCTTGAACCCGTAGGGCAGATCCATGCGGTCCGGTTCGAGCCCGGCGAAGTCCAGGCCGCACTCGGCGATCATCTGCACCAGTTCCGGCACGGTGATGACCGCGTCCACGTCCGGCCGGCCATCGGTGGCCATTTCTGGCCTCCCGGCCTCGAATTTCTTGGCCGTGCACGGCATGATGCTGACCATGAAGATCTTTTCCGGAGCCACGCCGATTTCCCGGGGCAGTTCCCGCTTGACCAGCCTCCCCAGCGCCTGCTGGGGACTGCGGCAAGTGCTCAGGTTACCCAGGAGTTGCGGGTACCACTGCTCCACCAGTTTGACCCATGCCGGACAGCAACTCGTGAACAGCGGCAGATCGCGGCCCGTCCGGTAGCGCCGGACGAACTCGGTGCCCTCTTCGAGCACGGTGAGATCGGCGCCGAAGCCCGTGTCATACACCCGGTCAAAGCCCATAGCGCGCAGGGCGGCTACCGTCTGGCCGATGTGGCTCTCGCCCGGCGGCAGTCCGAAGGCCTCGCCGATGCCCACCCGGACGGCCGGAGCCACCTGGGCCACGACCGTCAGCTCCGGATCGTGGATGGCTGCCCAGACTTCATTGACCTGGCTGCGGGCGGCCAGGGCTCCGGTGGGGCAGACATTGACGCACTGACCGCAGTGCACGCACTCCACCTCGCCCAGACCCTGGCCGAAGGCCGGAGTGACCTGGACCTTGGATCCGCGATTGGCGAAGTCGAGCACGCCAATCCCCTGGACTTCCCGGCACACCCGAACGCAGTCGCCGCACAACACGCACTTGTTCGGGTCGCGGACCAATGCTATGCTGCTCTGATCAACCGGCAACCGCTCTTGGCGCTGGCGGAATCGTATCCGGTCGATTCCCATCCGCTCGGCCAGACGCCTTAGCTGACAGGAGCCGGCTCGAGTACAGGTGGGACAGCTCAGGTCGTGGTTGGCCAGCAACAGCTCCGCAGTGAGTTTCCTTATATTGCGCAACTCCGCGCTCCGGGTGGACACGACCATGCCGGGTTCCGGCCTGGCGGTGCAACTGGTCACGATGCCGCGACCGGCTACCTCGACGATGCACAGCCGGCACGCCCCGTATACGCTGAGGTCGCTATGGTAGCAGAAGGTTGGCAGGTCAATGCCACTGGCCCGGATCAGGTCCAGGAGATTGACATGGTCGCCGATCGGCACCATCCGCCCATCGAGGACGATGGTCCCGTCTTTTGGCTTCATCACAGGCTTTCTCTCCCCTCGATTGGCCGGCATACCCGGCCGGGTCAACGGGCGGCGATGGCCTTGAAGCGGCAGACCGTCGCGCAGACGCCGCACTTGGTGCACAGGGCAACGTCGATGCGATGGGAAGCTCGCTTCTCGCCCTGGATCGCGCCTACCGGGCACTTCTGGATACACAGGGTACAGCCCTTGCAGAGGTCGGGGTCGATGGCGAAGGACTTCAGCGCCGCGCATACCCCGGCCGGGCAGTAGAGCCGCTCGACATGCGCCAGATACTCGCTCCGGAACATGGCCAGGGTGCTCAGCACCGGGTTGGGAGCGCTCTTGCCCAAACCGCAAAGGCTGGCCACCTTCACCGCGCGGGCCGTCTGCTCCAGGAGTTCCAAATCTCCCGACACCGCTTTGCCCTCGACGATATCCTGCAGGATCCATAGCATCTGGCGGGTTCCCTCACGGCATAGCACGCACTTGCCGCAGGATTCATGCTGGGTGAACTGCATGAAGAAGCGCGCCACCTCGACGATGCAGGTCGAATCATCGAGGATGACAATGCCTCCCGATCCCACCATGGCGCCCACCTGGCCCAGCGTTTCGAAGTCCAGCGGCATGTCCAGGTGCTCCACCCCGAGGCACCCTCCGGACGGCCCGCCGATCTGGGCCGCTTTGAACTTGCGCCCGTCCGGCACGCCCCCGCCGATCTCGAAGACGATCTGGCGCAAGGTGGTGCCCAGCGGCACCTCGATCAACCCCGTGTTACGGACCTTGCCGGTGAGGGCGAAAGTCTTGGTGCCCGGACTCCGCGGCGTGCCGTAGCGGCGGAAAGCAGCCGCACCGTGCTCGATGATCCATCTCACCGTAGCTAGCGTCTCGACGTTGTTCACCACGGTCGGCCGGCCGAACAGGCCGCACTCCGCGGGGAAGGGAGGCTTGGGGCGAGGCATGCCGCGCTCACCCTCGATCGAGGCGAGCAGCGCGGTTTCTTCACCGCAGACGAACGCCCCCGCCCCCTCGACCACCTCGCAGTCGAAGGCATAGCTCGAGCCGAACAGGTTCGCGCCCAGGATGCCCAGCCGCCGCGCGTCGGCGATGGCCTTGCGTATCCGCGTCAGGGCCAGCGGGTACTCCGTCCGGATGTAGAAATACCCGTGACCGGCCCCCGTCGCATAAGCCGCGATGATCGCGCCTTCCAGCACGCGGTGGGGATCGCCTTCCATCAGGCTCCGGTCCATGAACGCCCCGGGGTCTCCCTCGTCCCCATTGCACACCAGGTACTTGGGCGAGCCGGCCGCCCGCAGGGTGGCCAGCCACTTCCGCCCGGTGGGGAAACCCGCGCCTCCTCGCCCGCGCAGGCCGGAAGCGGTCAACTCCTCGCACACCTGTTCCGGCTTCATCTCCGTCACCGCCCGCCGCAGGCTGGCATAGCCGCCCCGGGCGACGTACTCCTCGATGTTTTCCGGCTCAGTGTGGCCGCAATCGGCCAGGGCCAGGCGGGTCTGATTGGCGTAGAAGGGGATGACCCGGGAACTCCGATAGGCTGTCCCCGTGTTGGGGTCGCGGTACAGGAGCCGTTCCACCGGCTGACCGGCCTTGAAGGTGGTCTCGATGATCTCGGGCACGTCGTCGGCGGTCACCCGGCAGTAGAAGATCTCCTCCCGGCCGTTGCCGTCGCCGGGGATGACCACGAGCGGTCCCATCTGGCACAGACCGTGACAGCCGGTGCGGCTGACCAGCGGACGGCAGAGGTCGCCGGCGGCGAGTTGCACCTCCGCCAGTCCGTCAAGCCCTTCCGTCATATCTAGAAACCGGCGGTGGACGAGGCGCGAACCGCTGGCCACACAGCCGGTGCCATCACACACCATCACCCGCCAGGTTGGCCGGGCCAGGCGTTGGTTGACTTCCCTGGCGATCTGGTCGAGATTGACCGTGGTCGTCATGTCCCTGTCCCTTTCTCGGCGCGGACCATCTGCTCCAAGACCTCGCCCAGTTTCTGTACTCCGAGCTGCCCATACACCCGGTCGTCGACCACCGCCACCGGTGCCAGGCCGCAAGCGCCGATACACGATACCCGCTCCAGGGTGAAGAGCATGTCCTCGGAAGTGGGTTTCTGCTCATGAATTCCCAGCTTATCGCGGACCAGGTCCAGCAGCGCCTGGCTGTTGTTCACGTGGCAGGCGGTGCCGTCGCATATCCGAATGATGTACTTCCCCTTGGGCTCGAGGGAGAAGTGGGCGTAGAAAGTGGCCACCCCGTATACCCTGGCCCGGGGTATCCCGAGGCTGGTCGCAAGGTAGTTGAGTACCGGTTGCGGCAGATACCGATACTCGTCTTGGACCGCCTGCAGGATTGCGATCAGGCGCCGGGGATCGCGGTCAAACCGCTGCAGGATTTCGTTTACCTTGAGGAATTGTCGAGTCCTTG
>DOZU01000069.1 GCA_003517845.1 Clostridiales bacterium
TGAGGAATTGTCGAGTCCTTGCTGAACGTGCGTCGATACAGGCGCAACCCACTCGGTCAACCTCCCCTTGAAAGCTGCCTTGCCGCGCGGCGTCCCCGGGCGTGTGGGCGCGTCCCCGGTAGGGGCGGGTTCTGAACTCGCCCCTACGATCGCCGTATCCGCCCGTGCCGTCACTTTCATCCGATCCTACGCCATTCTCCCTTGCAATTCGTAGCTGAGCAGCGAAAAACCCGCGGCGAGGTTCTCGTTGCGGACGATCACCTCCGCCGGGACTACCAGGGCGACCGGGGCAAAATTCCAGATGGCCGCAATGCCGGAGCGGACCATCCGATCTACTACTTCCTGAGCGGTGGCCGCAGGCACGGTGACGATGCCGATGCGGATCTTCATCCGGCGGGTCATGTCCTCGAGATCGCCCAGCGCCAGGATGGGGACGTTGGCGACTCGCTGGCCGATGACCGCCGCATCGCTGTCGAAAGCCGCCACGATCTGCAGGCCGTACTGTTCGAAACCGGTGTAGCGCAAGAGCGCCCGGCCCAGGGACCCGGCGCCGACCAGGAAGGCCTCCTTGGCGTTCGCCAGCCCCAGCACCTCCTCGAGCCGGGCAACGGTCGTGGGCACATGATACCCGACCCGTTGCACCCCGGATACCACGCCCGACAGGTCCTTGCGGACCAGGCTATCGTCAATCCCCATGAGGCGCCCCAGGTGCTCGCTGGACACGAACTCGCGTCCGCGTTCGCGCAGGTCGGCAAGGATCTGGTAGTAGTGGGGCAGTCGGGTCAACACGGCCGCGCTGATCTTGCGCATCGTCGCCCCTCCCCGGGCAATCGTGACACTCGTCACGTTTTATTTTAGCTCCAAGCCCCTGGGGTGTCAATGGAGCGCGCGGCCGTCCCTGCGGGCTCCCGACCGGGGCCTATACCGTCTTCCGCCCCTCGATCAGCACGCGGGGATCGAGGATGGCATATACGATGTCCAGGACGAATACGGTCACGGCCAGCAGGTAGGCGTAGATGACCACCGCCCCTACCAGCACCGGCGTGTCGTACATCCCGATGGCCTGGAAGATCAGCCGGCCGATGCCGGGCCAGTTGAACACCGTCTCCAGCACGATGGCGCCCATCCACACGTCGATTATGGTGAGGGCGAAACTGGTCACGATGGCCGGCAGCATCGGCCGCAGGATATGCCGGCGTTCGATCACCGACGAAGGCAGCCCTTTGGCCCGGGCCATCTCGACATAGTCCTCCCGCGAGTGGATCAGGAAGAACGTGCGCCAGGAATACACGGCCAGGAAGATGGCGCTGCTCACGATGGCGGTCACGGGTAGGACCAGGTGCTCCAGCAGGCTGAGAGCATAGGCCCAGCGGTCGGCGGGGGGCGGGACGGCTACCATGCCACCGAAGGGCAAGACGCGCAGGAGGGCGGCGAAGATCACGATCAGGAATATCCCATAGAACCACGCGGGGGCTGCGGAGGTCGGAGCCAGCGCGATCGTCACCCGGTCGAGCAGGCTGCCGTAACGCTGGGACAGGTAAAGGGCGATGAACACCGCCCCGAAGAACAGGATCAGGTCGGCGGTGGCGAACAGGTACAGGGTAGGCGGTAACCGTTCCAGCAAGATGAGCCGGACGGTGCGCGAACCGCTGTCGCTGAGCAACTGCTCGGACATGCCAAGGTCCAGGGTCAAGGCATTCCTGAGATATATGAAGCTGCGCAGCCAAAATGGTTCGAACAGCCCCAGCCTTTCCTCCTCGAGCGCCACCATCTGCTCGTACACCGAGCGACGGAGTTCATCACTGAGCAAAGCGAAGCTCGGGTCCGCGAACAGGGCCATGCCCACCGCTTCCCGGATCTGGGCTCGGCGGATCTCGTCGACGTACCCCCCCATGTTGGCGATGAGGATCGTCAGATACACGGCGACGACCACCGCGAGCGACAAGGTAATCAGCCGTATCGATGTGTAGCGGGCGAGCCGCGCGAGGGTGTCCCGGGTCCCCGCGGCCCGGGCAGCCGGGACCAGCGGCCGAGTCGCCATGGTGGGTCTCTCCTTCACTATGGGCGGGCCGCGGGGCAGTTACCCCCGGAGCCAGTACGGCCACTATAGTTAGCCGCGCCCGGCGGTTCCTCCTCCCACCGGCATTGCAGGTCATGCAAGGCCCCTGGCCGAATCTCCGATCGACCGGCACCCGCAAGGGGAGTGAAGGGCGGGTGCGCGAAGTCAAGCGGGGAGGCCGAACCCGCCATGAGGATGCAGGAAGTACTGCGTCTGCCGGAGCTGGCGGCCGGCCGGTTGTTGGCCGGTGCCGGAGGTCTTCACCGCGAGGTGCGCGGGGTCACGGTCATCGATGCCCCGGACGGCATCGCCTTCATCCGCGGGGGAGAGTTCGTGCTGAGCACCTTGTTCCTCTACCGCAGGGCGCGGGAACAGCTCGCGCTGGTCGAGGAACTGGTGCGCAGGGGAGGCGCGGGTCTGGGGATCAAGCTCGAACGCTTTGTGGATGCGCTCGAGCCGGAAGTCACCGCCGCTGCCGACGCCCTGGCTTTTCCCATCTATCGCGTCCCCGACGCCCTGGCCTGGGTGGACATCATCAACCCCGTGCTCACCGAATTGCTCGGGCGGAAAAAGGGGGAACTGGAGCGCTGCTGGACCATTCAGCGCCGGTTCATCAGCCTTGCCCTCGAAGGCAGCAGCCTCGAGATGCTGGCCCAGGAGTTGGCGGGGATGATCCGGCGATCGTTGGCCGTGGTGAATAACCTTACCGGAGTGACGGCCGCGGTGGACTTTCCCGAACTCGCCCCCGAACCCTGGCGCGCCGGCGTCGGCGAGACGGCCCGACCCCTCCCCGGACGTCCCAATCTCCTCCGCATTTCCGCCCCCGACCCGCGCTGGCGGCGGATCGTGTGCCGGATTGGCGGCGACGGCGAGGTGGACGGGTGGATCATCGTCATGGACCAGGGGGATCCGCTCCTCACCGAGGAGCTGGTGGCCATCGAGCAGGCGGCGGTGGCCGTGGCGCTGGAAGTGCACAAGGCGCGCGCCGTGCACCACATGCGGCGGTCGGTTCAGGGGGACTTCCTCCACCACTTGCTGGCAGGAGATTTCGAGTCGGAAGCAGCGGTCACCGCCTCGGCAAGGGCGGTCGGCTGGCAGATCGCTCCCGCCTACGTCGGTGTGGTCGCCCAGGTCGACCGGCTTCCCGCAGAGCCGCCGCCCGGCACCTGTCGCGTTGGCTGGTGGATCCTGGACCTTCTGGCCAGAGAAGGCCTGCCGCCCGGCTGCATAGCTGAGCTGGGCTACCAGGACCGGCCGGTAGCTCTGGTCGCCGTGAGCCCGGACGCGGCGCGGGACTATGCCGACCGGCAGGTGGCCGAGCAGATATCCGGGTTGATCGCCCGCCTGGGACAGGCCCATCCCGGGCTCAAGCTGTCAGCCGGCGTCGGACGGCCGCGGGTTGGCGTCCTGACAGTTCGCGAAAGCTATCGCGAAGCGGTAGCTGCGTTAGAACTGGCACCCGTGCTGCCGGGCGGGGGACCGGTCGCCCTGTTCCGCGACCTCGGCCTGTACCGCCTCGTCGGTCAGCCTGATCATCCCGAGATCGAGCAGTTCATCCACGACACCCTTGGTCCCATCTTGCGCGCCGACCGCCAGCATCGCGGCGAACTCGCGCACACGCTGGGGGTGTTCCTGGACCACGGCGGGAGTTACCGCGAAACCGCCAAGGCCCTGCACGTCCATCACAACACGGTGCGCTACCGTCTGGCCCGTGCCCAGCTCCTCGGCGGTTTTGACCTCGGGTCAGCCCGGGAGCGTTTCAACCTGCAATTGGCCGTCCGGCTGTGGCGAGCTTCCCGGTTGTACTCTGCCGCCAAGTAGGCGAGGCAAAATTCGTGCGCATGGTCAAAGGCTTATCCCGCGGTCAGGCGCGAAGCTTTCTCAACTTGAACGTCCCGTCCGGCCGGAGGTGCCATCTGAGATGCTGGATCGCGCGGAGGAAGGCAGAGAGTTCGTGATCGGCCTGCGCCGCCGGCTGCATCAGCATCCCGAACTCGGAGGGGCGGAGGCGGCCACTTCGGCCATGATCGCCGAACAACTCGGGGAGCTTGGGCTGCAAGTGCGGTCATCCATCGGCAATGCGGTCCTGGGAGTCCTGCCCGGCGGCGGCGATGGTCCCGGCATACTGCTGCGAGCGGAACTCGACGCCCTGCCCATCACCGAAGTGCCGGGCCGCCCGCATGGATCCCGGGTGCCGGGCATGATGCACGCGTGCGGCCACGACGGCCACATGGCCATCCTGGTGGGCACGGCCAGGCTGCTCGCCACCGAGCGCCGCCTGCTCCGGGGCGATGTGTACTTCCTGTTTCAGCCGGCCGAAGAACAACTGCCGGACGGAGGTGCTCGCGAACTGATCGAGGCGGGGGTGCTGGAGGGCATGAGGCTGCAATTGGCCGCGGCCCTACACCTCTGGCCGGATCTGCCGCTGGGCACGGTCGGCATCCCGCCCGGACCGGTGATGGCCGCAGGCGACATCTTCCGGGTGACTTTCTCGGGCAACGGCGGGCATGCCGGCCAGCCCCACACCGCCGCGGATACGGTCGCGGCGGCGGGATACACGGCGGCCGCCCTCCCCGGCCTGGTCCGCCGGCGGGTGAACGCCCTGCTCCCGGCGGTGATAGCGGTGGGCATGGTACATGGAGGAGCGTCGCCCAACGTGCTCCCTGCCGAGGCAAACCTGGCCGGAACCACCCGCTATTTCGAGCCCGGGCTGGGTGACACCCTCGAACGGCATATCCGGGACGTCGCCCGCGAAGCGGGGGAGCTTTATGGGTGCCGGGCGGACACGCAGTACCGCCACGGCTACCCTCCGGTGGTCAACCATCCCGACGCCGCACGGGCCGTGGCACGCTCGGCAGCCAGGGTGCTGGGCGAAGGCGCGGTCCGGACCGACCTCCCTCCGTCGACCCTCGCCGATGACTTCTCGTATATCGCTCAGCGCGTGCCGGCAGCCTACTTCTGGCTGGGGATCGCCACCCCCGACCATCCCACGGCGCTGCACCGCCCCGACTTTGACCTCCCCGACGATGCCCTCGTGTACGGCACCGCCATCCTCACCCAACTGTGCCTCGACAAGCTGGGTGCGTGAAGGCCTGCCTACTGCTACTGCGAAAATGGACCCCCCACCCGGCGATCGGGTCGTGGTCGCGGCCCCGGTGATTCCCTCGCGAAATTGAGGTCCACCGTTTCCATGTCCCGTGGTTTCCCGCGGGGCATGGGCGGATTCTGGCCGCTCCCGGTCGGCCGGCTCGTCTTGGATGTCGGGTACAAACCGACGGCTGAATTTTCATGTAGTCGGCCAAAGGGCCGGTCGCCGTCTGCGGAGAAGCCCGCCCCCGGTTGGTCACGGGTGCGGCTCGGCCGTGCCGGAACTCACGCCGGGAGGGGAGTTCAATATGGTCGGCATGTTCGGGATAGCGATGTTCTACGTGGGTGCGGTGCTGGTGGTGAACGGCGCATGGCTCCTCGGCAAAGCGGACAATCGGAGCGCGGGCATCTTCAATCTCCTGGTCGGCGGACTGATCACGGTCATGGCGATCAACAATCACATCCGGGCGACGGAACTGGTCCACCACCTGGGCACGGCCAACGCCCTGCTGTTCGGTTTCACCTACCTGGCGCTGGCGGCCAATACCTTGTTCAACCTCGATGGGCGGGCCCTGGGTTGGTTCTGCCTGTTCGTGGCGGCCGCCACCGTGCCCAACTTCCTGATGGCCTTCGGCGCCGGCGACCTGCGCTTCGGAGCCATCTGGTTCCTGTGGGGATTCCTGTGGTTCATCTTCTTCCTCAGCCTGGCCCTGGGAATGGCGCGCCTGACCCGCGCCGCTGCCTGGCTCTCGATCATCATCGGGCTGGTCACCGCCGGGATACCCGGATACATGATGCTGTGGGGCGTGTGGTGAACTGCTGGACCGCGACCTGATAACACGGGGAGGTGTGAGCCATGAACTCCGGTGGTTACATGGGTCGGGTGGCGTGGGTGGACTTGACCCGGCGCTCGGTGGAAGTGAAGGCGCTGGATACGGGCTTGGCCGAGAAATACATCGGGGGCAGCGGCCTGGGAGCGAAGATCCTCTACGACACCACCGACGGACGGACGACCGATCCGCTCGGCCCCGACAACGTCATCATCTTCGCCACGGGGCCGCTGACGGGGACGCCGGCGCCGCTTTCCGGCCGGCACGAAATAATCGCCAAGTCGCCCCTGACCGGGATCTACGGCGAGTCGGATTGTGGCGGCATGTGGGGGACCGCCCTGAAACGGGCCGGCCTGGATGCGGTGGTGGTAAGAGGCGCCTCGGCGATGCCCGTGTATCTCTGGATCAATGAAGGACAGGTAACCATCCGCAATGCCCACCATGTGTGGGGCATGGATACGTACGCGATGGACCCGGTGCTGAAGGGCGAGACGGATCCCAAAGCCGTGGTCACCGGCATCGGCCCGGCGGGCGAACGCCTGGTGCCCCTCGCGGCGGTGATGAGTGACGGCAAGGACGGGCGGGCGGCCGGTCGCTGCGGCCTGGGCGCGGTCATGGGATCCAAACGACTGAAAGCCCTCGTCGCCCACGGTACCGCCAAGCCGGCGGTGGCCAACCCGTCCGCGCTCACCGAATCCATCCGCACCCGCGGCGCGGCCATCCGCGAGGCGGCCAAGGGCACGACCGACTATGGCACGGGCGGATTCATGGCCACCTCGAACAGCCTGGGCGACCTGCCCATCAAGAACTGGGTCGAGGGCGAATGGACGGCCGGCGCCCAGAAACTGAGTGGTCAGCGCATGGCCGAGACCATCCTGGTCGACCGCTACGGCTGCGGGGCTTGCTTCATATCCTGCGGGCGCACGGTCAAGGTCGGATCGGGCCCGTTCGCTCCGGTGGACGGCGCGGGTCCCGAGTACGAGACGCTGGCCACCATCGGCGCCAGTTGCCTGTTGGACGATCTCGAGGCGGTGGCCCGGGCCAATGAGCTGTGCAACCGGCTGGGGCTCGACACGATATCCACCGGCGCCGTGATCGCCTTCGGCATGGAAGCAGTGGAAAAGGGCTTGCTGAGCCGGACCGACGCAGGAGAAGTCGATCTCCGGTGGGGCAGCGCCGACGGCGTCCTGCGCGCCATCGAGGCCATCGCCTACCGGCGGGGGATAGGCGACTTCCTGGCCGGCGGGGTGCGGCGGATGGGGACCGTCCTCGGGCCGGAAGCCGACGCCCTGGCGGTGCATGTGAAGGGCCTTGAGCTGCCGGCGCACGATCCGCGCTGTTTCGCGAGCAAGGCGGTCTCCTACGCGACCTCGAACCGGGGAGCCTGCCATCTGCAGTCCGGTTCGCACTTCTTCGAGCTGGGCATCACCGACCCTGCGCTCGGGGTGCATGCCGGGCTCGACCGCTTCGCCACTGAGGGCAAGGGAGCGCTGGTAGCCCGTTGCCAGAACGCGATCTGTATGTGGGACTCGCTCAAGGTCTGCAAGTTCCTGCCCTTCGGCGGCGGACAGCTCGGCGATATCCTCTCCTGGTTCAACGCCGTGACCGGGCGAGACTTGACGATGGACGCCTTCCTGGCCACCGGCGAGCGCATCTTCAACCTCAAACGGCTATACAACCTGGAGTGCGGGATCACCGGGCACGACGACACCCTGCCGCCACGCATGTTCGTGCCGAAAAAGACCGGCGGGTCGGCCGGCTACGTCCCCGACCTCAAGACGATGCTGGACGAGTACTACCACGCCCGCGGCTGGACGGCGGACGGACGGCCGACGCCTGCCACCCTGCGCCGGTTGGACCTGGTAGCCGACTGAGGACTTCCCCGTTTCGTTGGTTTCGTTGGTCGTAGGGGCGGGGTCCAAACCC
>DOZU01000187.1:0-2621 GCA_003517845.1 Clostridiales bacterium
GTGATGGGAGTGCCCGGCGGCATCCCCGCTTCCCCGGAGCATCTCATCCACCTGGTGGCAGAACTGCCTTCGGGCAGCACCTGGAGCGTGGCGGGGATGGGCCGCCACGAACTGACGCTGGGGACCATGGCCATCGCCATGGGCGGGCACGTCCGGGTCGGCTTCGAGGATAATATCTACTATCGCAAGGGGGAACTGGCCGCCGGCAATGCGCAACTGGTGGCCAGGATCGCCAGGATCGGCCGGGAACTCGAGCGGCCCCCGGCAACCCCGGATGAAGTGCGGATAGCCCTCGGGATAGCCCGATGATAGGCTGACTCCACGTAGGGGCGGGTTTCGAACCCGCCCCTACACCATTGCCCGCGCTACTCATCTTGCACCTGCTTGCATATTATATGCCTGCCTGGGAGGAATTCCGGCAAGCGGCGCCGAAACAAGCCGACGTTTTCCAGCCGAGGACGCCCGGGCGGGCGGATCTCGTTTGTCATCCTTATCCGATCATCCCAGGAGGAGGGGGATCCCAAGGGAGCGGTGGAGGGCTCCCCGATGCTTCGGATCGGCTTTAGCAGCGAAGTCAGGGCACCTTTCCTGAAGAACACCGAGGAGGTGGAAGTGTGCGCAAGAAACTGATCGCGGCTGGTCTGGCGGCCATATTGCTGGTGGCCATGGCGGCCGGCGGGGCAGCTCAGCCCGTCCGGCGGGGAGGATGGGTAGATCGGATCCTCATCAGCGAAATACGCGACATGGCCGGGGCTGTCACCCGGCTCGAGGCCGGGGACATCGATCTGTACGTGACGACGATAGGGACGGCCGATCTTTACCGGCGGATAGCCGCATCGCCGGCCCTCGCGTACGATCGAAACTTCGGGTCCTTCTGGGAACTCACGTTCAATGTGGCGGGCCCGGTACTGCCCGACGGGACACTGAACCCCTTCCATTCCGATCGCATCCGCGAGGCCATGAACTGGCTCGTGGACCGGGATCACATCGTCCGGGAGGCCCACGGCGGACTGGCAGTGCCCCGTTACTTCCCGATCCAGAACGCCTTTCCCGACTACGCCCGCCTGCTGGCGGACGTAGCCCGGCGGCTGGAGCGGCATTACGCCCATAACCCGACCCAGGCGCGTACCGTCGTGACCGAGGAGATGCGCCGGCTCGGCGCCGAACTCGTCGGCGGGCGCTGGCAGTTCCAGGGTCGGCCAGTACGGTTAATTGTCTTGATCCGGACCGAGGACGAGCGGCGCCAGATCGGCGACTACTTCGCGGGCCTGCTGGAAGGCCTCGGCTTCACCGTCGAGCGCCGCTACGGCACGGGCGGCGAATTGGCTCCCATCTGGCAGGGGCGGCCGGAAGATGGTCGCTGGCACGCCGTGACTGCCGGCTGGATCTCGACCGTCATCGTCCGCGACCAGGCGGCGAACTTCACTTTCTTCTACACGCCTGCCTCCACCATGGTGAACCCGCTATGGCAGGCCTACCGGCCTAGCCCCGAGTTTGCCGCCCTGGCCGACCGGCTGTCCCGCCGGGACTTCACCACCGTGGCAGAACGGACGCAGATGTTCTCGCAGGCCCTCGAGCACGCCCTGCGGATGTCGCCGCGGATCTTCCTGACCGAACGCGCGACCGTCACTGCCCGCCGGAAGGAGGTGCGGGTCGCGGCCGATCTGGCCGGCGGCACCGCGGGAGCCTTCCTCTGGGCCCATGCCCTCCGCCTCGGCGATCAGGTGGGCGGCACCGCCCGCGTGGCCTCCTCGCAGGTGCTGGTCCAGCCCTGGAACCCGGTAGCCGGCAGCAACTGGATCTTCGATATGACGCCCATCCGGGCGACTTCCGACTGGCCCACGGTGCCGGATCCCCATACCGGACTACCCTGGCCGCAGCGGCTGGAGCGGGCGGAAGTGACCCACAAGCGCGGGCTGCCGGTCAGTCGCACCCACGACTGGGTCAGTCTGGACTTCGCCGATGAGATCCGCGTTCCGGCCGATGCCTGGATCGACTGGGATCCGGTGGCGCAGCGCTTCATCACCGTGGGCACCAAGCATCCCGCCGGGCTCACCGCCAACACCCGGGTAGTTTTACGCTACCCGCGGGAGCTGTTCGAGACCACGTGGCATGACGGCAGCCGCTTCTCGATCGGCGACATGGTGCTGCCGTTGATCATGACTTTCGATCGCGCCAACCCGGCGAGCGCCATCCACGATCCCGCGGCGGTATCCGCCTTCCGCACCTTCCAGGGCCACTTCCGGGGCGCGCGCATCGTCTCCCGCGACCCGCTGGTGATCGAATGGTACACCGACCAGTGGTTCCTGGATGCAGAGACTGTTGCGTCCGACGCCGCTTGGTGGATGTGGCCGTATTACGCCCAGGGCCCTGGAGCGTGGCACACCGTGGCCATGGGCATCCGGGCCCAGGCCGAGCGACGCCTGGCCTTCTCACTCGCGCTGGCGACAACACTCCGCGTCGAGTGGATGAACATGATTGCCGGGCCGAGCCTGAACGTGTTCCGCCGTTCGCTGCCCATCATGGCCCGGGAATTCTGGGTGCCCTACGAGCCCACCCTGCGCGAGTTCATCCCCCATGCCGACGCGACCCGTCGCTGGCATAACCTCGTCAACTGGTTC
>DOZU01000187.1:3022-6542 GCA_003517845.1 Clostridiales bacterium
TTCCCGGTAGAGAAAGTGGTGCAACTCGACCGCTACGATGGCTTCATCGATCCCGCCGGCAAGTGGGACCGCTTCGGGGCCCCCGCGATGGCGTCGGCGACGGTGACCGGCCCGGCCCGGGTCCGGCCCGGCGCGGCTGCCAGCTTCGACGTGCGGGTGACCACGGCCGGGCGGCCATACCCGGTGCGCGACATCGAGAGTGTGAAGTTCTTGCTGTTCGACGCCCGGGGTGAGGTGGCCCTCACCGGCGACGCGACGGCCGTGCGGGACGGCCAGTGGCGGATCAACCTCACCGCCGCCCAGACCGGACGGTTGCCGGTCGGCACCGCCCGGCTGGAAGCGGTAGTGATATCCCGGTTGGTCAGCATCTCCGCCGTCGCCGCGATAGAGGTAGTAGTCCGCCGCTAGACTCCGGAGGAAAGCAGGGGCGCGGGGCGGGACACCCCGCGCCCCATCGCTCCGGGGATGAACCTCCCGAGTGTTGGGGAGTAAGGAGGAACAGCCCATAGCAACGGTGCCGCTCGTCTCAACGGCCGGAGCCCGGGGAGCCCGGGATACTGTCCTCCGGATCACTCGCTACGCGTCAATACGGCTGCTCACACTCTTGCTCACCGTGGTTGTCGGCGTGTATCTGACCATCCTCATCGCCAACATGGGGGGGTACGTCGACGAGATCCGCCGGGCCATGATCCGCGAAGGGGTCGGCATTGCCCTGGGTGCGGACGAGGACTTCGTGCTCCTCCCCGAAGCCGAGCGACGCCGCATCTACGACGAAATGATGGCGGTGGAGGAGGTGCGCCTGGGTCTCGACCAGCCTTTCCCCGTGCGAAGCTTCATTTACCTGCGGAATGCGCTGACGCTGGACTTCGGCATGTCCGACCAGCTTCTGAGCGACAGCATGTCGCGGGTGGTTCGCCTGATCATCCTGGAACGCCTGCCGCCGACGCTGCTGCTGTTCGCCACCGCCCAGCTGATCCTGTTCTTCGGGTCGGTGTTCACCGCCCTCTATCTGTCTCAGCGCTATGGCAGCCTGCTCGATCGGGCGATGGTGGCGCTGGCGCCGACCTCGGCGGCGCCCGGGTGGTTTTACGGGATCTTCCTGATCGTGATCTTCGCCGCCATCCTCCGCATTTTGCCCTTCGGCGGCATGGTGGCCGTCCCGCCGCCCGCGGATCGCTGGGCCTATGCCTTGAGCGTGCTGCGGCACCTGATCCTCCCGGTGACGGCCATCGTCAGCAGCGCCATCTTCCAGGCGATATACTACTGGCGCACTTTCTTCCTGATTCACGCGCGGGAGGATTACGTGGAGATGGCACGGGCGAAGGGTCTCCCCTCGGCCGTAATCGAGCGCCGCTACATCCTGCGGCCCACGTTGCCGGCCATCGTCACCAGTTTCGCCCTGACGCTGATCGCCTTGTGGATGGGGGCCATCGTGCTGGAGACGGTATTCCTGTGGCCTGGCCTGGGGCGGCTGATCTTCCAGGCGATCGGGATGTTCGACACTCCCGTGCTGGTGGGGGCGGTGGTCATCTACGCCTACTTGCTGGCCGTGACCGTGTTTGTCCTGGATCTGGTGTACGCCTTGCTCGATCCCCGGGTGCTGGTCGAAGGGAGGAAGGCAGCATGAGCGGCCTCCGAGCGCGGCTGCAGGAACTCCGCCGCTACCCGTCGGCCATCATCGGCATGGTCATGATCGGCTTGCTGATACTGGTGGCAGTATCGGCCGTGATCGCCATCCCCTATCAGGAAGCGGTGCGCCTCTGGAAAGGGGACGAGGGGGTCTGGGAGGCGAGCCCCCGCCTGGCCCCGCCGGCCTGGTTCAACTGGTTCTCGCGGGAGCAATCGCCGCGGACGCTGGTCCTGGACAGTGCGGCCGACCCCGATACCAGACAGCGGGTGGAGTACGAGGATGGCGAGGCCGATGTCACCATTACCCTGGCCTTTGATTTCCACTACGACCGGTTCCCCAGCGAACTCGCCGTGTTCCTGACGGCTGAGTACCAGGAGACCCAGCCCTTCGCGGGCCTGATCTGGCGGATGCCGGACGGCCGCGAATTCCACCTGCCGGCGCGGTCCTTGCCGGAGCGTTCCGTATACAGCATCTCCAAAGATGATGAGGTACGGTGGCAACTCGGCGGTCTCACGCCTGAGGTCGGCCTGTTCGCCGAGGAGGGTTCCGATCCTCCCCGGGTGCTGAAGGGCCGCTATGAACTGGTGGTGGAGGGCCTTACCTTCGAGGCGGCGTCGGACCTCGATGCCCGGCTGGTGGTGTACGGGCAGGTGCACGGGCTGGCCGGCACCGACCACCTGCGGCGGGATATCATGGTGGCGCTGCTATGGGGGACGCCGGTCGCCCTGATCTTCGGCCTGGTGGCCGCGGTGGGCTCCACCATGGCCAGCATGACCATCGCCGCCCTCGGCGCCTGGTACGGCCGGGCCCTCGACACCGCGATCCAGCGAATCACCGAGGTTTCCATGATCCTGCCCATGCTCCCGATATTGATCATGGTCGGCACGCTGTACACCCGCAGCCTCTGGGCGATCCTGGGCCTGGTGATCCTGCTCAGCGTCTTCGGCGCCGCCCAGAAAGTCTACCGGGCGATGTTCCTGCAGATCAAGGAGGCGCCTTACATCGAGGCCGCCCGGGCTTACGGTGCCAGCAACCCCCGGGTGGTCTTCCTGTACCTGATCCCGAGGGTGATACCCGTGCTGGTACCCCAATTCGTTAGCCTGATCCCGGCTTACGTGTTCCTGGAGGCCACCCTGTCCTTCCTCGGTCTGGGCGATCCGCTCATCCCCACCTGGGGGAAGGTGATCGAGGATGCCTTCCGCAACGGGGCCCTGTACATGGGGCACTATTACTGGGTGATGGCTCCTTCGGTGCTGCTCATCTTCACCGGACTGGGCTTCGCCATGCTGGGATTCGCCCTTGACCGGATCTTCAACCCAAGGCTGAGGGAGCAGTGATGGAACAACTACTACGAGTCGAGGACTTGTGCCTGTACTTCCAGACCCCCAGGGGTCGGGTCCAGGCGGTCGACGGGGTCAGCCTGGATCTGCCGCGGGGGGTCAGTCTGGCCGTAATCGGCGAGTCCGGGTGCGGCAAGACCTCGCTGGCGAGGGCCATCTTGCGGCTGCTCCCGCGGAACATCAACACCTACACCGGCCGGGTATACCTTCACGGCACGGATGTGATGCAGCTCGATGACGAACGCTTCCGCCGCGAGGTGCGCTGGCTGCGCGCGGCCTTGGTGCCGCAGGCTTCCATGAACGCCTTGAACCCGGTGATCCGGGTCGGCGACCAGGTTGCTGAGCCGCTCCTGCTACACCGGCGGTCGCACGACAAGCGGGAGGCGCTGGAACGGGCGAGGGAGGCATTTTGCCTGGTGGGGGTGCCGGTGGATTTCCTGCACCGCTATCCCTTCGAGTTATCGGGAGGCATGCGCCAGCGGGTAGCCATCGCCATGGCCCTGGTGACCCGCCCGGATCTCGTCGTCCTGGATGAGCCGACCAGCGCCCT
>DOZU01000187.1:6963-17549 GCA_003517845.1 Clostridiales bacterium
CATCGCCACTTCCAGCGAACTGGCGGACCGGGTGGCGGTGATGTACGCCGGCCAACTGGTGGAGATCGCCGACGCCGGCGACTTCTACCTGAATCCGACCCACCCCTACTCGCGGAAACTCATGGCCAGCGTACCTACGCTGCGGCAGGAGAAGCGGCTGGAGTTCATCCCCGGCCGGCCGCCCAGCCTGGTCGATCCCCCGACCGGTTGTCGCTTCAAGGATCGTTGCCCGTCGCGCTTCGAGCGCTGCGAGGAAGTGCCGCCGCTCCGGGAGACCGGTGAGGAACGGCGGCTGGTGAGGTGCTGGCTCTATGGGTGAAGCGGCGGACGGAGATATCCTGCTGTCCTTGCGGGATCTGCATACGTGGTTTGAACTGAGGCGGTGGGGAATATTCCGGGTTGGCTGGGTCCAGGCGGTGGACGGGGTGGACTTCCAGCTAGGACGGGGCGAGGCGGTGGCCGTGGTCGGCGAGAGTGGCTGCGGCAAGACCACCCTGGCGCGGACCATCCTGGGGCTCCACCCGCCGACCCGGGGGGAAATCCGCTTTGACGGCCGGGTCCTGAAGGGCGCCGCCACCCTCCGCTGGTACCGCCCGCATGTGGGTTTCGTCCAGCAGGATCCCTACGGGGCTACCGCCCCTTTCCTGTCGGTGAAGCGCATCCTGGAGGAACCCCTCCTGGTTCAGGGAGTCCGCGACCCCGCCGAGCGGCTCCATCGCATCCGTACCGCGATGGAGCGGGTCAAGCTCACGCCGATCGACGACTTCCTCAACAAGTTCCCGCACATGCTCAGCGGCGGGCAGCAGCAGCGGGTGGTCATCGCTCGGGCCAAGATCCTGGAGCCGCGCTTGATCGTGGCCGACGAACCGGTGTCGATGTTGGACGCCTCGGTGCGGGTGGAGATCCTGGAACTCCTCCGTGACCTGCAGCAGACGTCCGGCCTGAGCCTCATCTACATCACCCACGACCTGTCCACCGTGCGCTTCTTCACCGAGCGCATTCTCGTGATGTACGGGGGCAAGGTCGTCGAGGAAGCCCCCGTCCGGTCGCTGCTCGAGGAACCGCTGCACCCTTACACCCGCGCGCTGCTGGCCGGGATATCCGATCCCGATCCGGCCAACGCGCACGTGATGCGGGAGGTGCCGCCGGGCGAACCGCCGAGCCTCATGAACCCGCCGTCCGGGTGCCGC
Organism: Clostridiales bacterium; assembly: GCA_003517845.1. Classification (GTDB taxonomy): domain Bacteria; phylum Bacillota; class Sulfobacillia; order UBA995; family UBA995; genus UBA995. The sequence goes on from DOZU01000187.1 coordinate 8,154, forward strand.
TTCCACCCCCGCTGTCCCTCGTTCATCCGGAAGCTATGCGATTGCCAGGTGCCGCCGGCCTTCATGCCGAAGCCGGGGCACCGGGCGGCCTGCTGGCTGCACCGGGATGGGTGACCGTAGACCGCGGTCGCTGATCGTTGGAGGGGCGCTGCTCGTGCTGGTCGGGTGGGCGGTGCCCTTCCTCATGGTGGTCCGGGTGATCCAGCCCGGGTTCATCCCGAGCATTGCCAGCTACGCTGCCCTGCTGGCGGGGATGATGATGGGGCTCGTCGGTTCGCTGATGTACGTGCAGCGGCGGCGGCACGGTGCCCAGGGGGAAGCATCGCTCGAGGAGCAGGACGAGTCCGGCAACTAGCGGAAGAAGATGAAGCTGATCGCGCCACCGCCGAGGGCCATGAGCTGACCCCAGATCAGCAGGCGCCGGAATAGCCTGGTCCGGTCCTCGGTGGCAGGCGCGGCAGCCAGGCACAGCGCCCCCAGTAGCGACAGCGGGCTCGCGTCCACCAGGTGCGCGGAGACGGTTATGGTGTAGACGAGGTTTTTCTGGAGTTCCAGCGCCGCGGCGCCGACCACTCCCAGTTCGTGGACCAACCCGGGGATCATCGGGATGAAGGTGGGCATCACCACCGCCGAAGACCCGCTATAGGTGGATACGAAGCCGGCGACGAACCCCATGATGCCGGTGACGGTCGTCGGCCCAGCGATGGCGGCGAGGGCGCGAACGGCATGATCGAGGCCGCCGGTCCGGGCCGCCACTTCCACGAGCAACATCACGCCGACCAGCATCAATATCATGTACCAGGGCTGGCGTTTGACCGCTTCTTGCTCGTCGGCCGCTCCTACCAGGGAGAGCGCTACCGCCAGGGTGAGGGCGGTGAAGCCGAGATCCCACCGCAGCCCCAGCACCAGTATGATCAAGAGGGCTACCGCGGCCAGGGTCGCCAGTTGCCGGCGTTCCCACGGCGGGAGCGGATGATTCAGCGCCGCCCGAGTTCGCGCCCGTCGTCGTGGGTCGCGACCGGCCGCCAGCAGATGGGGTCCGCCGAAGGCCAGGTAGGCGAAGAGGGCAGCCACGCCATTGCCCAGCAGGGAACTCATGAAGATGGGCCCGGGGATGGGCGGGATGCCCAGTCGTCCCACCAGGCCGGCGGCGATGATCCCCGTGGGGGCCACGGGCGAGAGCGCGCCGGCATTGGCGCCGCTGACCACCATCAGGGTGACCAGGAAGGGGCTGATCCCGGTCTGGGCGGCGACGGACATGGCCACCGGCGCGATGACCACCGTGGCCGCGATGTTGCCGGGGCCGGCCGCCGCGAGGGCGGCGGCGAAGCTGAACAGCAGGATGGGGATCAGTCCCGGCGATCCCCCGGAGACCCGGATGAGCGATTGCGCTAGTCGGGCCAGGGTGCCGTTCAGTTCGGCCATGCTGAACAGCAGGGTCACGCCTACGAGGGTCAGGAACAGGCGCAGGGGGAAGAAGGTGACGAGCTGTGCCGGGTCGATCCGCGGGTCGCGGCCCAGGGCGGCCACGAGGAAAGCCAGGGAGATGGCGAGCAGGCCGATATTGCGGTTCAGGCGGAAACTGACCGCCACCGCTAACAGCAGGCAGAAGATGGCCACCAGACCGAGATCCAACCATCCCACCTCCACGGCCGTTGCCGCGAATTCGTCGCCGGCCGCCACCCTCAGCATCCCCCGAACGGGTGACCCGCCGGCCAACCTTTCGGCGCCGGCGCCGAGGGAACCTGCGAGCGGTCGCCTTCCCGCCGCCGGGAGGAGACGGAAGGCGGGAGGAGAAGCAACTAAGATGACTCGGCAGGGGAAAGGGGGAAAGACCCATGCTGCAGATTGGCCGCGTCGCCACCCTGAAGGATTGCGCCGCCCTGGAGCCGCTGCAACGGGAAGTGTGGAGCGGGCACCTGGTCCTCGCCGCACCCCACATGTTCGCCTCCATCACCTGCGGGGGGATCATCGTGGCCGCCTACGACGGACCGCAGCCGGTGGGTTTTTGCTACGGCTTCCCCGCCCGCAAGCGGTGGAACGTATGGCTTCACTCCCACATGCTGGCCGTACTCCCGCCTTACCGGGGGCAGGACCTGGGGTTCCAGCTCAAACTGGCCCAGCGCCAGGCGGCTTTGGAGGACGAGTACTCCGTCGTGAGCTGGACTTTCGATCCCCTGCAATACGTGAATGCCCGCCTGAACCTGGCGCGGCTGGGGGCGGTGGGTACCGGCTATCTGGTGGACTATTACGGCCCGATGGAGGATCCCATGAACCGCGGCCTGCCCACCGACCGGATCCTGCTCGAATGGTCCATTGCCTCGCCGGCTGTGGCCGAGCGGATTGCCCGATCGTCCGCCGGACCGGAGCCGGTCGGACTTCCGGTCATCAATCGGATCACTAAGGAACGGAGCGCCACCCTCAAGTGCGAGGCGCCGGACCTGTCGTTGACCAATCCCCAGATCCTGCTGCGCATTCCCACCGAGTTCGCGGCGCTCCGGAACCGGGATCGCGAATTGGCGCGGGACTGGCGACTCAAGACGCGCCTGGCCTTCTCCCACTACCTGAGTTCGGGTTATCGGGCGGTGGACCTGGTTTCCGGGCGGGACACCTGTACCTACCTCCTGGAAAAGGCATGACCCTGATGAAAGTGGAGGCCATCCGCTTACGCCGGCTGAAGATGCCCCTGAAGGCGCCCTTCGTGACCAGTTTCGGCTGCCAGACGGTCCGCGACGCGATCCTGGTCGAGGCGGAAGCCGGGGGCATCACCGGCTGGGGTGAGGCGCCGGCCCTGGCGGCGCCGCTATATAATGAGGAGACGGTGGAGACGGCCTGGCACCTGCTGAAGGACTTCCTGGTCCCCGCCCTCCTCGGCCAGAGCCTGACCCATCCCTCGAGGTTGGCCGAGCGCTTGCGGCCCTTCCGCCGCAACTACATCGCCAAGGCGGGACTGGAAGGGGCGCTATGGGACGTGTGGGCGCGGGCCCGGGGCCAGCCCCTGGGCCAAGTGCTGGGAGGGACGCGCGGGCGGGTGGCGGCGGGGGTGAGCCTGGGAATCGCCGCGTCAGTGGAGGACCTGCTGGCCGAGGTCGCCCTTTACCTTGACCGGGGGTACCGGCGGATCAAGGTGAAGATCAAGCCGGGCTGGGACCTGGCGCCGCTGTCGGCGATCCGCGATCGCTTCGGAGCCATCCCGCTGATGGCCGACGCCAACTCCGCCTACGAACGATCCGACCTCCCGCGCCTCAAGGCCATCGATGAACTCGAGTTGATGATGATCGAGCAACCGCTGGCCGCCGACGACCTGGTGGACCATGCCCGCCTTCAGTCGGAACTGGACACGCCCTTGTGCCTGGACGAGTCGATCTGTTCGCGGGAGGATGCCCGGAAGGCACTGGACCTCGGCAGTTGTGGCATCATCAACATCAAGGCGGCGCGGGTGGGCGGCCTCACCGAGGCGGTCGCCATCCATGACCTGTGCCGGGAACGAGGAGTGCCGGTGTGGTGCGGGGGCATGCTGGAGACGGGCATCGGCCGCGCCCATAACCTGGCGCTCGCGTCCCTGCCCGGGTTCACGTTGCCCGGTGATGTATCCGGCAGCGATCGCTACTGGGACCGGGACATCGTCTGTCCGGAAATCGCCGTGGACGCCGAGGGGTATATCACCGTGCCCGCCGGCCCCGGGCTCGGCCATGAGCCCGACCTCGGCGAGATCGCCCGCCGCACCGTCCGCGAAGAAGTGCTGATCGCGGCAGGGTAGGGGTCGAATATGGCAGGGGCGGATCCCGAACCCGCCCCCACGGGGTTGGCCCTCCGGGTGCTTCCCCGCGGCCTCAGCTCAACCCATATAGCGATCGGAACTTGCGCCCGAGATAGTCGAGATAGGGACGGGCCTGAAGCGGCTTGCCCGTAGCCCGCTGAACCATCTCCCCGGGGGCGAACTTCGCCCCGCACTCGTGGATCCGGGTGCGCATCCAGTCGAACAGCTTCCCGAACTGGCCGCGGGCGATATCCTCCGGTATCTCGGGATGGTCGGCAAGGGCCGCCGCATAGAGCTGGCCGGCGATGACATTGCCCAAGGTGTAACTCTGGAAGGCGCCCCCGAAGTGCCCCGACCAGTGGATGTCCTGAAGGACGCCCCGAAGGTCGTCGGGGGCGGTCAACCCCAGGTACTGCCGTAGTTTGTCTTGCCACGCATCCCGGAGGTCGGCGACGGCCAGTCGGCCTTCGAGTACCGCCTTCTCAAGTTCAAACCTGAACATCACGTGCAGATTGTAAGTGACCTCGTCGGCCTCGGTGCGGATCAGGGAGGGGGTGACCCGATTGACCGCCCGGTAGACCGCGTCGGGAGTTGCGCCGGCGAACTGCTGAGGGAAGAACTCCCGCGCCCGGGGGAGGAAGTACTGCCAGAACTCCTGAGAACGCCCGACCAGGTTCTCCCACAGCCGGGACTGGGACTCGTGCAAGCCGCCGGAAGCCCCTTCGCCCAGCACCGTCCGGTCCAGCCGGCGCGGCAATCCCTGCTCGTACATGCCATGACCGGCCTCATGCAGGAGCGAGAAGAAGCAGTTGCCGAAATCGTCGGGGCGGATCCGGGTGGTGATGCGCACGTCGTCCAGCGAGCAGCCGATGGCGAACGGGTGGACGGTGGTATCCACCCGCCCGCGGCCGTCGAGGTCGAAGCCGATGGCCCGCACGGCGGCAGTGCCGCAGGCCAGCTGCTGCTCGGCGGGAAAGTGATTCCGCAGGACCGAGTCCGGCAGTTGGCGGCCGGACTCGGCGATGGCCCGGGCGAGCGGGACCAGTTCCGCCCGCAACTCGGCGAAAAGCCCTTCGCAGAAAGCGGCGGTGATCCCCGGTTCGGCGACGTCGATGAAGGCATCCATCGGGCTGTTCACATAGCCCAGGGCGGAGGCCACCCGACCCGACACGTCCACCACTTGCTCGAGGGCGGGACGGAAGACCTCAAAGCGGTTCTCCTCGCGGGCCTTCAGCCAGGCCTCATGAGCGGCGGCCGCCACCAGCGCTTGTTCGACGATCAGTTCCGTGGGGATGCGGGTGGCCTTCTCGTACAGGCGGTGGGCCACGCGGATCATGCTGGCCTCATCGCTGTCCGCCCCCAGTGACTCCTCGTACGGCCGGAGCGCTTCGAGCCAGGCACCCACCTCCGGGCTGGTGGACCGAAGGTGGGCGATGCGGGCCAGGGTGGCCGTCTGCTCGCCCCGGGCCATGGCTCCCGCCGCCGGCATGTAGGTGAGGCGATCCCAGTGCAGTACGGCGGCTGCGCGGTTCAGGTCGACGACTTCCGCCATCACTTCAAGCAGCTTGCGATAGGTTTCATGCACCACCGAACTTCTCTCCTTCCCGGTGATGGGCGGTCGCGCCAGGGGGCTCGCCGCCCACGACACCGTCTCAGGCCTTTAGCTGCGTGCCGACTGGCCTCCTGCCCTTTACCGGCGGGCGGCGGCGGCCAGAATCCGATCCCACTCGCGACGGACCGCGGCCTCCACCGGCCGTGGCCGGTGCTGCTCGAGGATGCTCCGTGCCAGATCCGTCGCCGCCTCGAAGGCGCCCCGCCGCCCCGAGCGTTCCCAGGCGTCGTAAGGGGAGCGGTCGATCACCCGCGGGCGCCAGATGTCCCGGAGATGGCGAAGCGTATGCGGATCCGAGAGGTAATTGCCCCCGGGGCCGATCCGGCAGATCAGGTCGACCGCCAGCGTCTCGGCGTCGACCTGGATGCCCTCGCTCACCCGGGCGGCGACCGAATAGATCTCGCAATCCATGATGAGTTGCTGGTAGGAGAAGATCTTCGAGCCGTTGAGCAGGCCGGCGCCGGTGAGCATCGCCGTCCCCGTCAGCACCGGCATGATGGCCGACAGGGTGTTATCGAGGGCCGCCTGCCAGTCGGGGAGCTTCGCGCCCGTGGCCATGGCGCCCATGGACAGCGGCAATCCGTAGTATCGGCACACCTCGTTGAACGCGCCGCCCAGCAGGTAGTCTTCCGGCGAGCCGCCGGTGTAGCCTCCGGTGACGAGGTCCATCACCGTGGGCGCCGCCGCGAAGAACACCGGCGCTCCGGGATGGGCCAACTGGATCAGGATCAACGGGGCCAGAGCATCCACCGTCGCGACTACCAGATTGCCGGCCAGGGTCGCGGGGGCGGTGGCACAGGACATGGGCATGGGCATGAACCCGGTGGGGACGCCATGCGCGGCGGCCACCAGCGACGCCTCGAGACTGCCGCCATCCTGGCCCAGCGGATCCAATGCGCACTGCATGACCGAGAAGATGGGGCGGCGGCGAAGCTCCGCAGCGCTGCCCACTTCGGCCAGCGCCATCTCGACGCACCACTCGGCGACCTGGGCGGAGATGATCGTCTCCGGCTGCACGTGCTTGGAGGTACCGAGGAACGCAGCTTCCAGTTCGCGCAGCGGGCGGACGGCGGGCGGTACATCCTGGGCGCTCACTGTCGGTCCCCAGTAGAAAGCGATGGAATCGAGGTAGTCGGCGACCAGGGCGGAGTGGTACACATCCTCCCCGGTGGACCTCCGGGGCGAGCCGGTCTGTAAGTCGTACACCTGAATGCCGCAGCCGTCGGTGGAGAGATAGCAGTGCTCTCCGTCGAGGTCCAGATTGTCCTCGGGATCTCTGGCGCCCAGCGTGAAGCGGCGCGGCGCACGAGAGATGGCGGCCATGGCCAGGTCAGGCGGGATGCGCGCCACCTGGCGCTCCCAGTCCACCGCGCAGCCCGAGTCGGCCAGGATGCCCAGGGCCCGGGCTGACGGGAAGCGTACTCCCGCCCGGCCGAGCACCTCCAGGGCCGCCTCATGCACTGATTTCACGCCATCGGGACCGAGGATGGACAGGGCCAAGCGGGGACGGAGGCGGCGGAGGGGACGGCGGGCCGGAAGCGGTCCGCTCATGAGCCCGTGCCCCCGGCCAGTTTTCGGGCAAGGGCCACTGCGGAACCGCCATCCTCGGCGTAACCGTCCGCCCCGATCTCCTCAGCCCAGGATGCGGTGACGGGGGCACCGCCTACGATGATCTGTGCCCGCACTCCCGCTTGGCGGAAGAGGTCGATGACTTCCTTCTGCCGCACCATGGTCGTAGTGAGCAGTGCGGAGAGGCCAACGATTGACGGGCGCAACTCGCGGGCGCGGTCGAGGAAAGTCGCCGCCGACACGTCCACTCCCAGGTCCACCACTTCAAAACCGGCGGCTATCAGGAGCGAACCGACGATGCGCTTGCCGATCTCATGGATGTCCCCTTCGACCGTACCCAGGAGCACGCGCCCCAGGGTCAGACGGTCGCGGCGAGCGGCAGCCAGGTGAGGCTGAACCACCGCCAGGGCCCGCTGCATCGCCTCGCCTGCCGCAACCAGTTCGGGGAGGAATTTCTCGCCCTTGCCGAACTCCTCGCCTACCCGTTCCAGGGCGGGCATGAAGCCAAGATTCAGGCAGTCCAGGGGATCGAGCCCCGCGGCCAGACCGCGCCCGGCCACTTGCGCCGCCTGCTCGATCTCGCCCTCGTACACCACCCGGTACATCTCCTCGAATAACTTGTCCCGCTCCAAATCTCCACACTCCTCTCGCCAGGGTTTATTAGCAAGGAGCATGCCGGCCTACGGACGTAAGCACTCACGCTTCCCCATGGTCTCCCGGGTCCGAGCGAGGCTGCCTTCGGCTCCGGACCTCCGCCAACTGCTCGCGCATAAGTTCCCGCGCCTGGCCGTGGAGGGGATAGAGGCTCAAGGCGCCGGCGGCGATGATCATGCCCAGGGCCGGCAAACCGCTGACGAGCAATCGCAGTCCACCCAGCGCCGCCGAGGGCTGAGCAGCGAGAGCGGGATCGAAACCGGTCCGGGCGAAGACGAGGGTGAAGGCGATCGCCTGCAGGGAGATGCTCAGGCGGATGATCACGCCGTTGATCCCATAATAGACGCCCTCCCGGCGCAAGCCGGTACGGACTTCATCCGCATCGATTACTTCCGGCAGGAGCAGGTCGAGCACGATCATCAGGCCGGCCAGGGCGAGGCCGACCAGGAAGGCGGTCGCCGCCCCCTCCAGGACATTACGCGCGAGGGCGAAGGGACTCAAGGTTGCGGCGAAGGCGGCCGCCGCGACCAGGGCCGTCCTCCGGGGCTCCCAGCGGACGGCCAGCCGGCCCCAGCCCCGCAGGGCGACGAAGGCGGCCACGAAGACGAGTGCGAGCAATGCGGAGGTCGCCGCCTCGCCGGCTTGGAGGACGTACTTGGCGTAGAAGGGGAAGGCCGAGGACAGGGTGACGAAGGCGAAGTTGATGGCCACGTGGGCGAGGAGCACCAGCGCAAACGGCCGGTTGGCCAGCGCGTGACGGAGCCCGGGCAGGAGGGCGAGCGGCTGTCCCGAGGCGAACCCGGGCCGTTCGCGGGCTCCCCATGCCGCCAGTAACAAGAAGATGAGGCCGATGGCGGCGAACAAGGCGCCCGCACCCGCCCAGCCGATCCGAGCCCACAGGAGCGGCGGGGCGGCGACGGCCGCAATCGTCCCCACGATGCGAAAGGATTGGCGCACGGCGGCCAGCTGCGCTCGTTCTCCCGGCTCAACCGCCACCTCGGGGAACAGGGCCGCCCAGTTGAGGACGACCAGCGTGTAGAAGAAGTCGAACAGGAACACGGTCCCGAACAGCCAGGGCAGGACCTGGGCGGTGCGCAGGCCTTCGGGCGGCGCCCATAGCATGGCATACGTCAGGACCAGCGGCAGGGCGCCCAAGAACATGTAGGGGCGCCGGCGGCCCCAGCGAGTGCGCGTGCGGTCCGACCAGTATCCGACGAGCAGGTCGTTGGCGGCGTTCCAGAGTCCAAAGGTGCCCATGACCGCCCCGACGGCCACGGCCGGCACCCGCAAGACATCCACGTAGAAGAAGACCGTATAGGTGGCGAAGGATTGATATAGCAGCGCTGATGGAAGCGCTCCCCCGGCATACCAGAAATTCTCCCGCCGGCCGGCGCTCAAGCCGATTGCACCCGGATGTCGAATCTCCACCATTCCGCCCCGCGGAAGATGCCCCATCCCCCCTCGCGAGCCTGCCGATGAGCTTTCGGTGCCAAGCTGGACCTTCCCTGCCGGCAACTGGGATGGCCGCCCGAGGCGGCGCCCGGCGCCATGCCGCTGGGCAGGCCCGCGATAGCCGCCTTTCCTCCGGCGACACGGAGGCTGAGCTGCAGATACAGACCCTTTCCTGGCTTGGCCTCAAGCCCCGCAGCTGGTAGAATGGCCAATGAGGCATGGGCACGCTCAGAAGACCCCATGGCCCTCGGCGCACGCCGGCACACGAAAATCGGCGTAGCGGCGGTCGACCTCATGTCCGTGGGTGGGCAGGCCATGATCCGTTCGGATGTAGGGGCGGGTTCTGAAC
>DOZU01000154.1 GCA_003517845.1 Clostridiales bacterium
GGGGGGTGAACTTGGGTTAAGTATATGGAAGGGCGGAGGGGGGAGTCAAGGGCTCGGGAAACAAGCCCGGCCGGGAGCGCCCTGTTCTCCCAGTAGCGGAAGCCACGGGAGCTTTCCGAAAGGGGAACCGGGTCAGAGAGGAGGCTGTCTACCGGGACGCTCCCGCGGGCGTAACTCACGGCCAAACCAGCGCGTGAACGCGCCGCAGCAACGGGCCACGCTCATGGGGGACTCGCTCCGCCAGGCGGGCCGCCGCCACCACGGCGCTCCAGCACGTGAGGCTGCGGCGGTCACGGCCCGTTACCTGGAAGTAGCGGCCGAGGTAGATGTGATGAAAGAGACGGCGGCCGGCGGGGAGCAATCCCCGGCTGAACCACCCGGGAGGCAGTCGGGACACCTCCAGCAGGAACGAAGTGCGCGCCACGTCGGCCAGCGGATCGCCGCAGGCGGCGTCAGGCCAGTCGATTACCACGGGCGCGTCAGGTCCGATGATCACGTTGCCGGGATGAAAGTCGCCGTGGCATACCCGGTTGCCGTCGGGCAAGGAGTCCAGTCCCGCCAGGACCAGCTCCCGTAGCCGGTGTGGTATGTCGGCGGCGCGGATCTTGTCGGCCAGGCGTCGCTTGACCGGAGGCAGTCCGGTGACCATCCGCCGGTGCAGGTCGGCGTGCAAGTCCGCCAGCGATCTCGCGGCGCCCCCCAGCGACCACGGCCGCTGCCGCAGCGCCTCCAGCAAGGTCTTGCCGGGAACATGCCGGTAAGGAATGCCGGGGCGGCCGTCGATGATGATCACCTCTCCCACGGCGGGCACGCGAAGCCCGGCGTCGTGAACGGCACGGGTCTTGGCCGCCTCGGCCCTTGCCTGCTCCTCGCTCCATCCGGGCCGGAACAGCTTGAGCACGTGGCCGTCAGGCCACGGGTATAGCTCTGCGGTCCGCCCGCGGGCCAGCGGTCGCGACAGGTCCAGCGACGCATCACTCCTTGCGCTCGCCCGCGCCAAGGTCGGTCAGCAGCTCTTCCAGCAGGATCTCCTGGTAGGCGGGAACCCTCCGGCCGGCCATGGCCCGGGCCGTGGCCGCGAGGGGGCCGCTGAAAGCGTTCAGCCAGTCCCGGTCGGCGGGGCTGAGCGGGGCAGTGCCATCACGGGCGGCCAGGTGATAGTCGCCGGCGGACATCCGCCAGAGCTCCAGCCCCGGATATTGGCCGGCCAGTTGTCCCGCTATGGTCAGCCCGTTCCGGTCGAAGTCGCCGCCGTAGAGCAGACGGTCGCCGGCCGCATGAAGCCGGTCCAGGAGCTGTATGGCGGCGGCGCTCAGGAATCCTCCCGTGGCCACCAGGGTGGGGCGGCGGCCGGGGGGCCAGGCGGCGACCGCGCGCACCAGCCACTCGAACACGGCCGGGTTCTCCACAACGTGGGCCACGCCGCGGCGGGCCCGGGCCACGGTGAGCCGCCGCAATTCGTTCAGGGGCACCGGCCATCCCCCGCCGTGCTCTGCCATGGCGGCCAGCACGGGGTGGGTCACCTCGCCCGGGTAAGCGAGCAGCACGGTGGAGGAGACGCCGTCCACCTCCAACCCGGCCCGGTTGAGGAGCAGGGCTCTCGCCTCGGAGGGCCGAAGCCCCTCCGGGACCGGGCCCCAGCGTTCGCCCAGTGTCTCCAGGAGCAGGCTGCCGGCGGGGCTGCCGGCGTCGAGGACGTGGGGGTTGCCGGTCACCCGGGCGGCAAAGACGGCCACTAGCTCGCCGCCGGCCGGCAGGTGCCCCAGGGTCCGGGCCACGGCCAAGGCGGCCGCGGCCGCCCTGGCCGGGTCCTCCCGGTAGGCGCGCCGGTACCAGCGGGCCGTTGGCCCCCGGCTATCCAGCTCCTCGATCCACTCTCGGGCCGGCGGCACAGCTACCGCCAGGTCCTCGAGTTGCCCTCGCCAGCGGGCGAGGGCCGCCTCCTCCCGTTCCCGCCGGGTCACCACCGGGCCGGCGTCGGCCTCCAGCACGTCCAGCAAGGAGACCTCGAAGCGGCTCTGGCGGAGAGCCGCGTCCAGGTCGGCCAGGGGTACCCGGACCCGGCTATCGCGGGGCAGGCGCCTCCAGCCCAGGAGGCTGACCAGTTGCTCGCGGGCCTGGGGCGAGAGCTCCAGGGTCGCGGTGCCTCGCACGCCGTCCAGGGCCTCCACCCGTTGGCGAGCCAGGACGAGCAGATCGCCCAGTCCTGCCCGGGCGAGTTGCCGCGCGGCCTCCCGGGCCGGGCTCATGGACTCTGCTCCCCGGCCGCCGCCTCGGCCCATCCCTCCGCCAGGGGCTCCCGGGCCCGGTGGCCGTCCCAGAGGATGGGGAAGGCGGTGTGCACGGTGCCTTCCAGGGTGAGACGGTAGGCCATGGCCGCCGACAGGGACTCGTTGTAGGGGAGCTCGTCGGGGCAGGTGAGGATCCAGGAGAAGTTGAGATCGGACAGGAACTTCACGTAGTTGACCTGGTTGGCGGGGTCGAAACCGGCGAAAGCCTCGTCCAGGGCGATCACCCGGGGGGCGTCTTGCCGGGCGTTTCCGTAGCGGGCCGCCACCCCGGCGATGATGGGCACCGCCAGGGCCCAGGCCTTCTCCGAAGTGCTCCGGGTGCCAAACCCCCGGCGGCCGATAGGCTTGGCCGTGACGCCCGGCCGGTGGCTGACCAACTCGTACTGGTACCAGCGGCGGTAGTCGAGCGCCCGCTCGATAACCTCGTAGAAGCTGAGGTCCTCCCCCCGGGCCTGGGCCTCCTGGCGGACCCGCTCGACCTCGACCCGGATCTGCCCCAACAAGACCTCGCGTCGCTCCGCGCTCAGCCACTCGGTGCCCTGACCCAGAGTCTCCAGCGTCCGGGCGATGGCCGCCCCCGGGGCCGTGTCCGGTGACAGCGTGGCCAGGCGGAGGGAGAACCACTCCCCGCTGGGCAGCGGGATCTGCTTTAGCTTGGCGTTGGTGTCACCGGTAAACTGGCGGGCCCGGCGCATGAGCTTACCCAGATCGTCGAGCATTCCCTGGTAGATAATGCTCTTGTATAGCTCCTGCTCCTTCTCGGCAATGAGCGTCCGGTACCGATCGGCGGCCTCGCGCAACCGCAATCCGAGCTCGGTGGCGGTCAAGATCTGACGCTCCTGATGGAAGGTCACCGTCTCCCACCGTGCATCGGTGGTAGGGCGATAGTCGCCCAGAGCGTCCCGGTGCAGGTGGAGTTCGGCCACGAGGGCTGACCGCCGCTCGTTCAACCCCTCCTCGAGCTGATCACCCTCAACCGGCCGGGGCAGGCGGGGCAGGACGGGTACGGCACCCTCTTCGGCGAAGGCGCCGAGGAAGGGCTCGAGGGTGGGGTGACGCCCCAGGCGGTCCTTCAGCCGTTGGAGTTGGGCGGCCTGGTCCGAGCGGAGTTCCTCCTCCCGTGGCTCCAGTTCGGCGATCCGGGCGGCCCTGACACCACGTTCCACCAGTAACCGCTCGCGTTTCCCCGGAACCGCCTCCTGCAAGACCTGAAGCTCGCGCTGTTCCCGGTCAAGGTCGCCGATTCTCTGCTGCAGGGCGGCCGCCTCCGGGTCGGCCACCCGCTGCTCGATGGCTTTCACCCGGGCCAGGGCGGCCGCATGCTCCTCGTCGGCGGTGGCCTGGTCCCTCTCGAGCCGCTCCAGGGCTCCTCGCAACTGGGCCAGGAATCTCCCCGTCTCCCGGTAGTGCGCCGACCCATCGGCGAGCTCCCGGTAACCCGCCTCCCGCAACGCGGTCAGCCGGTCCAGCAAACGCTCAAGATCGCTCCCCCGCTCCGAAAGCTGGCGTTCGTCCAACCCGCGGGCGGCCGGCAGCCCCGCCAGGGCGGCAGTGTAGTCTCTCTCCTCCTGCTGGTAACTGCGGAGGGCGGTCTCTTCCTCTACCCGCGCTGCCTCCACCCGGGCCTGGGCTTCGGCTACGTACCGCTCCAGCGAGGTCAGCCCGGCCAAATCATGGAAGAGGCCTTGCCAGGGGAGGCGGTCGAGGCCGGCCAGTTCCCGGTTTACGCGGCCGGCCAGGGTGAGCAGGTTCTCCCGCTCCGCCTTGACCTCCGCCATCCGGGCCTCGGCGGCCGACCGGAGCTCCCGGAGGATTGCAAGGTGCCGCTCGAGGGCGGTTGCCCGCCGGTCGTCGCCCACCAGTTGAGCAGGCTCGGCCAGCCAGGGCATCACCTGGCCCCGGGCAAGGCCGCTTCGCCAGCGCCCGTCGGGGGTGATCCAGCGGTCACCGGGTCCCTCGCCCCAGCCCACCGAAGCCAGGGTCTGGCGTACCCGCTCCGGCGCTCCCGGTTCCGGCTCCAGTACCTCCAGCAAGGTGGGCCCACCGGGCAGGGGATCGGGGACCAGGTAGGCATCACCTGCCGGGTCCAGCAAGAGGTCCAGCAGGTTGGCCTCCAGGGCGGCCGCTTCCACCAGGGCCGCCGTGTCAGGATCGATTCCCGGCCGAAAGCGCACCCACCGGAAGAGGGGCCGCCAGGCTTCGCCCCCGTCCGCCCGGGCCGCGGCCCGGAGGGCGCTTCGGCCGGGCACCAGTCCCGTCCGCTGCAGGTCCTCCAGCCGCCGAGAGATCTCCTGGAGCCCGCAGTCGGCCTGGGCCTGGCGGAACAAGGCTTCCTCCCGAGCCTGCTCCAGTTCCTGGCGCCGGACCTCCGCCGCTGCATAAACGGGCTCCAGCAGACCGGCCTGGCCCCGTTCTGGTGCGGCTGTCAGCCCCGCCACCGCCGCGACAACCCGGGCCACCACGTGGTCCGGCACCTCGGCTGCCGGGCTGACCTCCCGCCATCGCTGCAGGTCCCGGGCCAGCTGTTCCCGGCGTTCGTCCACCTGATCCTGGATGTCGTTCATCTGGTCAGCGCGGGCTTGCCGTTGCTTCCGAAGGTTGTTGAGGGTCTCCTGGCGATGCCGGTAAGCAACCTCCGCCTCAGTTAGCGAGCGGTGGCAGGCGGCGAGATGCCGATAGGCGCGGACCATCTGCTGGCCTTCGGGCTCCAGGGCAGGGTCTGGCCGGGCGGCCAAGATCTCACCCCCAGGGGTCGTGACCCTGAGGCCCGGCAGGTCTTCGGCGGCCACGGTAAGCTTGCGCGTCCCGTCGGTCCAACCCAGAGTCTCGGCATACCGGGCCACCGCTTCCAACTGGTTTCGCAAACCGAGGGCCCGGGTCTGGAAACGCTCGGCCTTGGCCTCGAGCTCCCGGTCGGCGTCCGCGACCTGCCGGCGCTGCTCGCCGACCCGGCCGGTGAGGTCTTCCCGGCGCTGGGCCAACTTCTCCGCCTCTGCCTGGGCCCGAGTTAACTGGGCCGGCAGGTCCGCATCGGGGGCGGCCTGGAAGACTTCCCGTTCGGCGGCGATCTCACGCAGGCGGCTTTGCCGCTGCTCCGTCTCCCGGCGCAAAGTCTCCAGTTCCGCCCCGGCGGCGGCGTGGGTCTCCCGGGCTTCCTTGAGTTGACTGACCACGCTGCCCAGGCTGCCAACGGTTCTCCCGTACTGCTGGGCCGCCTCTTGGACGAGGACCTCCACCAGGTCCAGCAGGCGCCCGTCGATCACTTCCACCCGTTCCGCGCGGTGAACCACTTCCTCAAGGTTTCGCTGGTAATCCTCGATGTTATGGACGACCTCCGCCACTCGATCCAGGCGATCCCTGGGGATCCCCGGCAGGGACTCAAGCAGACGCTGGCAAACCTCCTCCGGCCCCCGTTGCTCCCCGAGCTTGGGGCGGCGGGCGGCCAGCAACATGCCGATCAGTTCCCGGAAGTCGTCGTCGTTGACCCCGAATAGGTGCCCATTGACTTGCCGGCGGTACTCTCCCCGCTCGGTGGTGACCACTGCCGGGGGTTCGAGTTGGCGGCCGAGGTCCCGGGAGCCCAGGCAGTTGCCGTCAGCCCCCCGCACGTCGAAATCACGGCCCAGGCGACGCGCGGGCACCACGAAACCCCACCAGTCCTTCAGCCGGCGCTGGTCCTGCCGGGAGGCGCTCACCCCCATGCCGATGGTCAGGAAGCGGCCGGACTGCCCGTGCCGGAGCTCCAGGGCAAGGTAACCGGTGCGAGCCTCGTAACGGAAAACGGATTCGATGTCGTCGTCGCCCAGGAGGTAGTACTGAAGGTGACGGTCGCGGCTCTCGGCCGGATCCAGCCGCCGGGGGCTGGTGTCGCCGTCTAGCAGGATGGGCAGGGCCAGGGCCAGCAGGGTGGACTTGCCGCTGCCGTTGGGACCGGTCAGGCCAAGCCGGCCGTGGGCGAAACCCAGTTCGTGGTCACGCCAGTGCCACCAGTCGCGGAAGATGAGACGGTGGGGATGCCAGCCGGCCGGCCCGCCCTTGATGGCCAGCCGCGCCGGTTCCAGGCGGGCTTCGTGCTGGGTCCAGAGGTTCACCGCTCCGCCTCCTCCCCGAACAACTCCGCCTGTTCACCCTCAGGCTGGGCGGAGGCTCGCCCGGGGGCGGCCGCCACGTACTGCCCGACCATGAGGGCGGCGGCCGGCAGGAGAAAGCAGCGGCACAGCGGGTCGGGACCCCGGAGGTAACCCATTTCCCGCATCTGGCGGAAGACCTGCCGCGCCAGTTGGTCCGAGCCCATCTGCTCGCCCAACTCCACTCCCCAGTCCCGCCGGTGCCTCTGCCTCAGTTCCCACAGTGCGTCCACGAGGTCCCCGGCTCCCACCGCCACGGTCCCGCCGGCCTCCACTGCCAGGCGGCCGGCGGCCAGCCACTCCCGGACCACTGCCAGCAGGAGCAGGATGGGATGGAAGATGAACTTGACGTGCCGCTCGCCACCGCTCTCCAAGAGGTCCAGCAGGACGCTCCCGGCCGTCCGGGCGGCCGCGGTTCGCCAGATCCGGGCGTGGTCCGTGCCGACCTCCAGGTCCCAGCCCAGGGGCTCATCGAGGTCGAAGCGGAACCGCTCCTCCTCGGTGGTCAACACGGCGAATGCCCCGGGGTCGTCAGCCCTCCAGAAGGCCGGTCCCAGCAGCAGGGCCCGCCAGGCCCGGTTCCGGGGAGCGGCCGTCTCGCCGGTCCACGGCAAGGTAGCCCTGTCCGGGGGCGGTTCCCGCAGGCGATCCAGCCCCGCGTAATCGAAGTTGGCCAGCAGGCGGGGGGCGTCCGGCGCGAAGTCGTAGAGGACATCGGCTTCGCCTTCCTGCCCCACCCACTGCCCGGTGTCGCCGTCGCGGTGGCTGAGAATCCCCAGGTCCTCCAGGAACTGCAAGGCCCGCACCAGGGACTCACGGTGGCCCCGCTCGCCGAGCGAGAAGAGGCCATCGCCTGCCCGGGTCACCTCCGCCGCCAACCCGGACAGGAGGAACCATTCCTCGAGGCTGGCGGATCGGGTCTCGGCGAACCAGAGGATCCAGCACAGGCAGGCGTAGTCCAGGGGGGCTCGCAGGCGGGGGAGCCCCCGTTCCGGCAGCACCTGGGAAGGCAACCGTTCCAGGCGATAACTGCCGGGGCCGGCCAGCAGCCTCCACCCCGGGCCGTCCATGAACCAGGTCCGCAGGTAACGGAGGTGCAGGTGGACACGCCGGTAGGCGTCGGGCTGGTCGGCCCGGGTCACCAGGATCCGGTCCAGGAGGTCCTGCAACGCCATGGCCCGCTCCTCGGTGACGTCAGCCATGGCCTTCACCTCCCGTGTGCAGGCGCAGGACGCGGCCCGGCAGGCTCAAGGTGCCGTCCGGGGCCCGCAGTTCACCGAGCTCCCCGTCTCCCTCCTCCACGGTCACCTGCCAGTTGCGGTAACCCATGCTGGCCGCCCCGCCCCGGGAGAGAGCCTGGTAGAAAAGGTGCAGGAGCTGTTGGCGGTGCCGCGGCTCGGGTACTTCCAGTTGGCCCAGGTTGAGGGCCTTGTCCGGACCGAACAGGGCGGCCAGATCCCGGGCTGTGCGCTCCCGCTGCCGGGACTCGGCCAGCATCCGCTCGAACTGCTGGACCGTCCGGTCCACGGTGGCGTCGGCGGGAAGGCGCTGCCGCTGGCCCCGCCGGACGGGCTGCAAGGGTACCTTGATGGGGGGAATCCCCCATGCCGCCGCCCCCTGGGAAGGAGGGGCAGCCCCCTTCCAGTGCAAGGGCAAGGTGGCGCCGAAGGCCACCTGGGCCAGGCCATGAGCCTCCGCTCCGTCCGCCAGGCAGGCGAACCGGCGACCCAGTTCCAGCAATGTCTGTTCCCGGACCGTGCCTCCCCGGTGCTGTTCGCTCAGCCGCCGGGCGTGCCGGGTTACCTCCGCCACCCAGGTCTGGGCCCTCTCCAGCAGGATCTCGGCGTCTCCGTCCTCGGCGAAGTAGGCCCGCAGGGCCGCCAGGTCTCCCTGGTAACGGTCCCGTTCGGCGTCGAGCTCCGGGGTGGAGCCGTCGGCCCGGACCTGCCGGGACTCCACCGCCGCCAGCCGGCCGGCCAGTTGGTCCACCAGCGGGGGCAGGACCCGCAGGAGGTGGCGCAAGTACTCCTTGCGCTCAAAGAGCCGGCGGGCGTAGTCTGAGAGGTAACCGGTGACCAGCTCCCGGTAACCCATGAAGCCGAGGTAGTCCAGGGTCTCCCGGGGCTTGTGGCGGGGCAGGTCGGCCAGGTAGGCCTCCACGTCCCGGGCGAAGCCGTCAAAGGCCCGCCAGGTGGTATGCCACAGCTCGTAGGTGTGCTGTTCGTCCTTCTCCGGCTCGCCGGCCACCCCCTCCACCAGTTCCTCCAGCCGCTCCGCCAACTGGTCCAGGGCGGAGGGGTTGAGCGAGGCGGCCGCGCTGCCCGCCGCTTCCTCCTTCACCCGCAGTTCCTCCAGCTTCAGGGTCAGCCGTTCCGCCTGGTAGGTCCGGGGGCGCAGTCGCAGCTCGAGAAGGTTCCGGGGGCGGGACTGTTCCGGCAGGACCCGCACCAGGCGCCAGCGTTCCAACTGGTCCAGGTGCCGGCGGCAGGCGGTCTCGTCGTACTCGGGGAAGACCCGATGTAAGTGGGCGGCGATCTCATCCGAACGCACGTAGTTGGCGTGCGCCCGGTGACGTTCGTAGAAGAAGCGCACGATGAGGCGGTAGTAGGGCCCGTCCTGGTGGCCTACCAGGTAGTTGGCTTCGGGCATCTCCTCCAGGGGGCTGCGGCGGTCCAGCGGCAAGTTGTCACCTCGAGGGGGGAGCCGTCTGGAGGCCCCTATTCGCGGGAGCGGCGGTGGCCTCCTCTTCTTCGAGCCGAGCGTTTGGCAGTTGCTTACAGGTGTGATACATTGGAGTTGAGGGGGCCCGAGGAGGCGCGTGAGGGGAATGATTGAAGGTCAGTTGCAGCCGCTGCTTGACTCCTGCCTGAACCTGCTCCGCCGGGAGTTCGGCCCTGACCTCGTGTCGGTCGTCCTCTACGGTTCGGCGGCGAGGGGGACGGCCGGCTCCGACTCGGACGTGGACCTCCTGGTGGTAGCCGGCGGCCTTCCGGGTGACCGCTGGGAGCGAGCGGACATCGTCGTGCGCCTGAACATGAGCCTGGAAGGGGACCTGGACGCCTTGCGGCGGCGGACCGGGTGGTATCCCTACCTCTCCCTTCTCCTCTACACGCCGGACGAGGCCGCCCGGTTCCGCCGCATCTACCTGGACATGGTGGAGGAAGCCCGGCTGCTCCACGATGCCGATGGCTTCTTCCAGGTGGTCCTGGACCGTGCCCGGGAGCGGATGCGCCAGTTGGGCTGCGAGAAGGTGTGGGTGGGCAAGAAGTGGTACTGGCGGCTCAAGGCTGACTACCAGCCAGGGGAGGAGTTCGAACTGTGACCAACCTCGAGTTGGCCCGGGGATTGCTCGAGCAGGCCGGGACGAGACTGAAAGCCCTGGACCTGGCGCGAGCAGAAGGCAACTTCGCGTACGCGGTGCGGCTGGCCCAGGAGGCGGTGGAACTGTCCTTGAAGGCCATGCTCTACTACGTTGGTGTTGATCCGCCCAAGTGGCATGACGTGGGGAGCATACTCCGGGACAACTCTTCCAATTTCCCGGGGCTGCCCCGGGACAGCATTGACGAGCTTGCGTGGATCTCGTCCCGGCTGCGCGGCGACCGGGAGCGGAGCATGTACGGCGACGAGGCCATGGGAGTTCCCCCGGGCGCCCTGTATAACGGGTACGACGGCCGGATCGCGGGGGAATGGGCCGGGAGGGTGTACTCGGTGGCCGGGGACCTCATCGCCGGTCAGGGCCCCCAATCTCGACGCTGAGCGGAGGGTCGGCTCAAGAGCCAACTCGAGACTAAGGGGATAGGGTGACGGGCGAAACGGGGGCGGAACCGGTTGACCCAGGCCGTCTGGCGGGACAACGTGGAGCACTGGATGCCCTTGTGGTGGAGCGGCTGGTGCGAGAATTCCAGCCGCTGCAGATCCTCCTCTTTGGATCCCCGGTGAGGGACGAGGCCGGCCCGGACGGAGACGTGGACTTGCTGGTCGTATTGCCGCGGATGGAGGACAAGCGGCAGGCCCTGGTGGCCATGCTGCGAGCCGTCAATGGTATCCCGCTGCCCTTGGATGTGATACCAACCGACCTGGACGAGATTGCCCGGCGTGGACACGTGGTGGGGACGGTGTTGCGGGCGGCGTTGCGTAAGGGGAAGATAATCTATGAACGGACTGATTGATGAGGCGAGCCGCGACATGGCCGCCCATGATCCCCACCGGGTCGCCGGCCCGCACCCGGTCGCCGGTCCTCACCAGGGCCCGCTCCAGGTGGAGGAGCTGGTGGAGGTAGCCTTGGCCGTTCCGCACGCTCATGCTGTATTCGCCGCCGGTGAAGACCACCTCGCCGGTCACCGGGCTGCGCACCTCCATGTTGGCCGTCCGCCCCGGCGGGGCGATGTCGATACCGTGGTGGAACGTGCCGTCCCCCGTGGACAAG